>CAYYYT010000012.1:0-10053 GCA_964476105.1 uncultured Candidatus Saccharibacteria bacterium
TTATAGATCCGTTTGATGAAAAAATTGGTTTAAAAATGCCAAATTTTTCTGCCGATTTATTATTAGTTTCTCATAATCACCCTGATCACAGTAATGTTGATCATATTAAGGGGAAGCCATTTTTAATTGAAAGTCCTGGCGAATACGAAGTCGGTGGAGTTTTTGTGCAAGGAATTCCGTCTTTTCACGACGCTAGTGAAGGAAAAGAGCGGGGAACAAACACGATTTATGTTATTGAAGCCGAAGATATGCGTTTTTGTCACTTGGGAGATTTCGGCGAAAAACAGCTAAGCGATGATCAATTAGAGAAGATAGGACAAGTTGATATTTTAATGATTCCGGTAGGTGGGACATTTACCATAGATTCATCTGAGGCTCAAAAGGTGATAGGACAAATTGAACCTAAAATTGTTATTCCTATGCATTTTGCTCTACCCAAGCTAGACGTCACCCTTGATGGCGTTGATAAATTTTTAAAAGCAATGGGAAAAAAGGAAATTGAACCGCAGGATAAACTGGTTATTAAGCAAAATGCCCTGCCAAAAGAACGAGATATGGAAATTGTAGTATTAAAGCCCTAAATTATGAACATTGGGGAAATGGTAAAAAAAATTCAATCTCTACCAGAATCTCAGCGAAAGTTTATTTTTATTTTTGTAATGGCAGTTTTTGCGTTAATTGCTTTATTATTTGGTGTAAGTTCTACGAGCAAAACACTATCTCAGGCAAGATTGTATCTACCTAGTGAAAATACACAAAAGGGCGCCGAGAATGATTTTCCGAAAACTTTTAATACTGCCAGTCAAGAAAGTCCTATGGATGGAGATAGTGGTAGTGTTCGCGCGCCAGCAGGCGTCAATACTTCTGCGGGGTTTGATCCTAACGAGACATTTAATTTTAATGATAAATAGATTTAAGTAATAAAAATTCATGGCAAAAGAAAAAGAGGAGCAAGAAAAATTACAGGAGATTGGTAAGGTTAATAACCGAGAAATTGTTAGCGAACTTAAAGAATCGTACATTGATTATGCGATGTCCGTAATTGTGGCGCGCGCGTTGCCTGATGTGCGTGATGGACTCAAGCCCGTGCATCGAAAAATTTTGTTTGCTATGAACGAATTAGGGCTTTCTTCAACCGCGAAATTTAGAAAGTGTGCAGCGGTAGTTGGAGAAGTGATGGCTAAATATCATCCCCACGGAGATATGGCGATTTATGATTCGTTAACTCGTTTGGCGCAGGATTTTAACTTGCGATACCCGTTGATTACTCCACAGGGAAATTTTGGTTCTATTGATGGTGATGGTGCGGCTGCTTCTCGATATACCGAAGCCAAACTTTCAAAATTAGGAGAAGAGTTAATGGCCGATATCGAAAAAGATACCGTTAATTTTATTGATAACTATGATGGAACTCGCCAAGAGCCTTCGGTATTGCCTTCCCCACTGCCACAACTATTATTGAACGGATCTTTGGGAATTGCCGTCGGTATGGCAACTAATATTCCACCCCATAATTTAACCGAATTGGTGGATGCGATTAATTATTTACTGGAAAACCCTAAGGCTGAAACTCCTGATTTGTTTGCTTTCATTCAAGGACCTGATTTTCCAACCGGCGGAATTATTTACGATCAAAAAGAAATTATTTCTGCCTATTCGCAGGGCAAGGGTTCTATCATTATGCGTGGAAAGGCAGAAATTGTAGAAAAGAAAGATGGTGTTGAGCAGATTATTATTACCGAAATCCCCTATCAAGTTTTAAAGTCTAATTTGGTAGAAGAAATGGCGAATTTGGTTTCAGAAAAAAAGGTAGAAGGAATTCGCGACATTAAAGATTTATCTGATCGCGATGGTATGAGTATTGTGGTTGATATTAAAAAAGGATACGAACCAAATCGTATTTTAAATCAGCTTTACAAGTTTACGAATTTACAAAAGACGTTTCATTTGAATTTATTGGCGCTGGTTGATGGTATTCAGCCAGAGATTTTATCAATTGCCGACGTGCTGAAGTATTTTATTGCCCACCGAACCGAAGTAGTAACTCGTCGCACAAAATTTGATTTAGAAAAAGCTAAAGAACGCGCCCATATTTTGGAAGGTTTGATGATTGCGCTTCGCAATATTGATGATGTGATTGCGGTGATTAAAAAGTCGGCTGACAGGGAAGAAGCGCGCGAAAATTTGATGAAAAAGTTTAAGCTCAGCGAACGCCAAGCTGTAGCGATTTTGGAAATGAGACTGCAAACTTTAGCTGGTTTGGAACGACAAAAAATTGAAGAAGAACTGAAGGCTTTAATGGAGTTGATTAAAGAATTAACTGCTATTTTAAAGAGTCCAGAAAAATTAAAAGCGATTATTAAGAAAGAATTAGATGCATTGAAAGAAAAGTTTGGCGACAAGCGTCGAACCAAGGTAATAAAAGGAAAATTGGGAGAAATTACCGAAATTGATTTAGTTCCTTTGGAAGACACGATTGTTACCCTAACCACCGGTGGCTACATTAAACGAATTAATCCAGCAACTTACAAAATCCAAAAGCGTGGCGGTAAAGGAATTATGGGAATGACCACGATGCAGGATGATGTGGTAGAACACTTTATTTATGCTTCAACGCATGATTACTTATTGTTCTTTACGGATTCAGGAAAAATTTTCCAAACTCAGGTGTACGAAATTCCGGAAGGAACTCGCGTGGCGCGTGGCCGAGGATTATTAAATTTCCTAGAGCTTTCTCCAAGCGAAAAAGTGTTGTCTTTGGTGCCAATTTCAAAATCAGAAACCAGTGAAGATAAAAAGGTAAAGTTCTTGGTAATGGTTACAAAAAATGGTACCATTAAGAAAACCAGCCTTGATGAATTTGATAATGTTCGCAAGAGCGGAATTATTGCTATTAAACTTGATAAAGGCGATGCGCTCAAAAAAGTGGTTAAAACTACCGGCGATGATGATATTATGTTAACTACCAAGCAGGGAATTGCGATCCGCTTCAAAGAAAAAGAAATTAGGCCTATGGGTCGTTCCGCTGCCGGAGTTCGTGGTATTCGATTAAAGAAAGGAGATGAGGTGGTAGGTATGGATATTGTTCCATCGGAGCAAAAATCTCCCGACGGCAAAAAGGTAGAACAATTCTTGCTCGTTGTTATGGATCACGGATACGGAAAGCGAACTGAAATTTCTGAATACAAGATTCAGGGACGCGGGGGTTCGGGAATTAAAACAGCCAATATTACCAGCAAAACCGGAGGTATTATTATTTCCTGTATTTTGGACAATTCAACCGATGATGAAGATTTGATTGTTATTTCTCAAAAAGGAAAGGTAATTCGAACCGCAACAAAGGCTATTTCGGTGCTAGGTAGAGCAACTCAGGGAGTGCGTATTATGAAAATGGAAGACGGTGATAAGGTGGCTTCAGGATCGTGTTTGAAGGAGTAAATTAAAATTGGGGTAATTCGCGCACGCCCGCGGGCGCGCGCGGTAAAAACTATGGCTGATTTTTTAAAAGTTAGCGAAGTATTACAATACCTTGATATCAAGAGTGATATGATGGCGGCGGAATTTGGTTGTGGCTCGGCAGAGTTTGCGGTTTTGTTGTCAAAAAAAGTTCCCACTGGTAGAGTCTATGCACTAGACATTCAAGCGGAAAAATTATCGGCACTTAAGGGAAGATTGTCACGTGACAACATTAAAAATGTGGTTTCGTTGGTTTGTGATTTGGAAGCATTGCACGGATCAACCTTGCCAGAAAATTATCTTGACATTGTCCTTATCCCCAATATCCTGTTTCAAGCAGAAAATAAGTATGCTATAATGGAAGAAGCTCACCGGGTTTTAAAATCACAAGGACAAATTTTGGTTATTGATTGGCTTCCCGGCGGAGCAATGAGTCCTAAAGAAGGCTTACTTTCTCCTGAAGAACTAAAACATATGGCAGAAAAATTACACCTTGAATTCAAGAGAGAATTCTTTGCAAGCGACTATCACTTTGCGATGATTTTTATTAAGCCATAGTATTTTTATGAAAAAAAATATTTCATTACTTACTTTTGCACTTTTATTAGCAGTTCCCGTAACGGCCTTTGCCTTGGCATTAACAAATCCGTTATCGGGCGTAGGAACTTTACCAGATTTAATTAGAAACATTGCTAATTATATTTCGGGTATCATTGGTTTTATTGCCATTATCATGTTTATTTATGCCGGCATTATTTTTGTTACTTCGGCTGGAGATGGAGGTAAAGTTACTGAAGCAAGAAGAATTGTTATTTGGGCCTCCATTGGTGTGGGAGTTGTTTTAGCGGCTGATGGCTTAATCGCTTTGGTTAAGGTTATTTTAGAGGGGTAGACTTCTTGAAAAGATTTTCAATAAGCATTACCATAGAAGTAAGGGTTTAAAAATTATGAAGAGAAATATTATTATCGCATCAACACTACTTGCCTTACCATTAGTGGCGCTGGCATTTAATTCGGGATCGACTCCAAACGCTGTGTCTGGGTTATTGATTACCGATGTGATTGATGTGGTATTTTATATTCTCTGGCCGATTGTGGTAGCATTTTCAGTTTTGTCTTTTATTGTTTCGGCGGTGTTGTTTATGACGGCTCAAGATGATCCATTACGATTAATTCAGGCTCGACAGGCATTACTTTTTGGAGTGATAGGAGTCGCAGTTTCCTTTTTGGCATTTTCAGTACCGTTTATCATTCGCAATAGCATTGGTAATGGTATTTAGAAAATTAGCAATGAGTTTTTTAAAGGTCGGTATTTAAAAAAATAATGTAAATTATATAAATAAAATGAATAAGAAATTAATCGCGTTATCAAATGTAGCTATTATTTTAGCATTACCTGTAGTAGCTTTTGCTTTTAATCCAGGAGGAGTTCCAAATGCAGTGCCTAGCTTAAGCGTTAATCAATTAATTGATATTGTCTTTAGCATTGTTTGGCCAGTGGTAGTTGCATTCTCTATTGTAATGTTAATTCTTGCTGCTTTTACCTTTATGACTGCTCATGGAGACGATGGAAGATTGGCTCAAGCACGATCAGAAGTTATTTGGGGAGCTGTTGGTATGGGCGTTGCCTTGCTAGCCTTCTCAATCCCATTCGTAGTAAGAAATACTTTGGGTAGTGGAATTTAGCTTTAATTTAATATTAGTTTTTGCCCCGCTTAAAAGGCGGGGCAAAGGCTAGTACGTAAAAATATTATTTATCTATCATAAAATGAATAAAAAATTAGTTATTGTATCTTCGCTATCGGCAATACTTTTGCCAGTTGCTGCTTTCGCAGTTCCTATTCTACCACTTCCTGGTTTAGGGAATGTTACTATTGGTGGGATTATTGATGCTATTTTTGCTATTTTGTGGCCAGTATTTGCTGCTTATGCAGTAGTGATGTTTATTCTTGCCGGAGTTCAATTCTTGCAAGCTCGTGGAGGAGATATTTCAGATGCGCGAAATTCTGTTATTTGGGGTTCTGTGGGAGTTGGTGTGGCTCTTTTAGCCTTTACAATTCCATTTATCGTCAAGGGACTTTTGGGAGTTTAATTTTCGAGAATATAAATTTTATTGATGAAAAAGAAAATTATTTTATCATCAGTGGCAATGCTTTTTTTGCCCGTATTTTCCTTGTTAGCACTAGGTGTTCCAACTGCTCCTAGTGTTGATGGTATTCCCGGACATCTTCTTGATTATATTTCCCTTGTTTTTGATAATATTATTAATGTGGTATGGATTATTTTTGGTGGATTTGCAGTTGTTATGTTTGTTTACGCTGGTTATTTGTTCTTGCATTCACGTGGAGAACCAAGTGGAATTAAAGGTGCTCGAGATGCATTAATCTGGGGGGCCGTAGGAGTAGGGATTGCTTTGATGGCAGAAATTATTCCATCATTTGTTAAATTTATTTTAAATTTTTAATTTAGTGATTAAAAAAATATTTCAACGACTTAGCCTTTTTGCTACTTTTGCATTCAGTCTATTATTGCCTGGTTTTATTTTTGCATTGCCGGCGTTCCCTGGTAGAATACCAGGAGGAGCTATTGATTGGTTGTCATATCTAGAATCTTTGATTCATAATATTTTTAGTTTTATCTGGATTCTCTTTGGCTCTTTCGCTTTTGGTTCATTTATTTATGCCGGATACCTTTTTTTAAATGCTAGAGGCGAGATGAGTAAAGTGAAAGATGCCAGACAGGCTTTGATTTGGGGGGTGGTTGGAGTAGCGGTTGGACTTTTAGCATTTGCAATCCCATTTATTGTTAGTGCTTTATTAGGAGTTTAGTTATATGAAAAAAAAGAATTTATCATTTACTATTTTTACTGCCCTGCTATTACCAGCGTTTGCGTTGGCTGTTTCCGCGCCACTGGATGTAGTTTCTATCTTGGGAAGAGTGGCTAATCTTCTGTGGTCTGTTTTTTTTGGTCTTTCTATTTTGGCTTTTATTTACGCTGGAATTTTATTTGTCTGGAGTGGGAGCAATCCTTCTAAGGCAGGTGACGCTAAAAAGGTAGTTATTTATGCAATAATAGGAATGTGTGTGGTAATGCTGGGATATTCCGTACAAAAAATAGTTAAAGAAATTTTAGGAGTTTTGTAGTAATTACAAAAAGGTTATTTTTTGTCTCCCCGCTTGATGCGGTTCTTTTTTTGTAATAGAATAGCTGTAGGCCCTCGTGGCGAAACTGGCAACCGCGCTAGTCTTAGGAACTAGTGCCGCAAGGCTTAGAGGTTCGAGTCCTCTCGAGGGCACCAAGAAAAGTCACTATCTATCGCAATGGTGATTTTTCTTGGTGTTTTTATAAAAAGGACTCGAAAGCAAATCACCCCGTGTCGGAAAATATTAAAAACCGAGGGTTTTTAAAGCTGGGGGTCGGGGTGATTTGGAAAGGTTCTAGCGAAGCGGAGTCCTCTCGAGGGCACCAAGAAAAGTCACTATTAGAAGATTTATTCTTTTTTGAAAGGAGCTTGCTGTGAAAGAATTAGGAATAGTTCTTTTGGGTAATAGTTTTTTGGTTCTAGTTTTTGTTGATCTTTTTTTGTTTTTGTTTTACCTTGCCAGTGTGTTGTTTTTTACATTGCATCATTGGCAAACGGCGATTATTTCGCTTCACGATGTTGTTTTCCTGGTCAGTTCTTTGGGAATCATTACGATTGGTATTTCAGTTTTTTTCTTTTGCTTTGGAGGGTCAAAATTAGGTAGGTATTAGTTTTTTTACCCGCTGTGTTGGCGGGTTTTTTTGTTTAAGCAAAAGCCCGCGGAGCTCCGCGGGCTTTTAAAATCTTTATTTA
Organism: uncultured Candidatus Saccharibacteria bacterium; assembly: GCA_964476105.1. Lineage (GTDB taxonomy): Bacteria > Patescibacteriota > Minisyncoccia > Minisyncoccales > Staskawiczbacteraceae > VGLO01. Next base: position 7,293 of record CAYYYT010000012.1, read on the forward strand.
TGATTCTTGGATATCTTTTTTTGTTCCTCCATCGTCAGTCATTTTAGGTATCTTAACGGTCAACATTCCCTTGTCCATTTGAGCTTCGGCTTCATCGGTATTGATGTTTTCAGGCAGGACAATTTTTCTTGAAAAAGGACCAAAATAACATTCTTGGTAAAAATACTTTTTTTCAGGATGAGTGTGAGGATTAGATCGATCTCCCTTAATAACCATCATACCTTTTTCAACGGAAATATCTAAATCTTTAATTTGTACCCCAGCAATCGGGGCAGAAACAACAAATTCTGCATCGGTTTCAAAAACATCAACCACTAATTCTCCGGGAGAATTAAAAAGATTTTTTTCGTTAATTTCTTCATCGTGAGTAGTTGGTTCTTCGGCTCCTAATTTTAATTTTTTTACCATAATAGTTAATGTTTAATGCTTAAATTTTGAATTTAGGATTTTACGCCACAGATACTTTTCAATTTTCGTATTTTATCAAAAGCGTGAATGACAAATATGCCAAGTCCGATAATAATCAGGGTGGGGATAATCTTATTAAAAGGTTTGTCTAAGATTATTATAGAAAAATCATAGAGTCCGTGCAAGGTGCTAGCTAAAACAATGCCCAGAATCGTTAAAAAAGCGTGCTGTTTGGTTTTTAAAAACGAAAGGGCTAAGAAATATCCCAAGAGTGCAGAACAGAGCGTGTGCAATAGGGTAGCACCAAAAAATCTGGCAAGAGCGGTAACTGCTACGGATTGCAATATGATATTTGTGTCAGTAGGAATGAGATATAAAATGTTTTCTAGTCCCGCAAATCCCGAAGCCACAACCACCATATAGAGCATAACATCCATGGGTTCGTCTAAAGCGCCGTCTTTAAGAATGGTCAGACGCAAGCCAATATACTTGAGGGTTTCTTCAGTTAAAGCAATAATAAAAAACCATTTAATAAGAGAAACGGCAATGGGGTATTGGTAGAAAAAATCTAAAAATTCTAAGCGGTAGAGGATTTTAGAAAACCAAACTTGCAAACAAAAAACAGGAATAGTGATTAAAGCTCCGTAAAAATACATTTTGAGAACGGTTTTTTTCGGTTCAGGGTGAAGGTCTTTTTTAAGGTAGTAAAGAAGCCAGAGAAGACTGGGAGCAATGCCTAAAAAAATGTAAATCGCGATATAGAAATAATCCATAAATTACGTTGGCCAGGATTCGATCATTAAGCTTTGTTTTTTATCTTTATAGGGAAGATTTTGATAAATTTCTTCGGTGATAAACGGCATAAAAGGGTGTAAAAATTTTAAGGAAGTTTGCAGGATTTCCAATAGCATAAACTGAGTGGCAAGACTAGTTTTAGGATCTTGAAGTCCAGCCTTGCTTTCTTCAATAATTTTATCGCAAAACGTGTGCCAGAAATAGTGGTATAAGTTTTCAGCAGCGATATAAAACTTAAAATCATCCATTAGCTTAGTGGTTTCTTTTGCGAGAGTTTTAAGTTCGTTAAGGTGTTTTTTCTGTTGAGCTGAAAGTGTTGGTTTTTTAGCTTCAGAGTAGTCTTCTAAATTCATCAACACAAATTTTGAAGCATTCCAAATCTTGTTAGCAAAGTTTTTGTAGCCCTTAATTTTATTTTCATCAAGCGCCAGCGCCGTTCCGGGAGTATTGCCAACAATTAGTCCCATACGCAAAGCATCAGTACCATATTTTTCGGTAATTTCCAGCGGGTTAATTACATTGCCCTTTGATTTGGACATTTTCTGACCCTTGGCGTCATTGACCAGTCCGTGCAAGTAAACCGTCTTAAAAGGGGCTTTTTGAGTCAAATAGAGCCCAAAAATAACCATACGTGGAATCCATTTGAAAATTAAATCAGACCCCGATTCCATCACATCGGTTGGGTAGAACGTTTTAAAATCTTGGCTATTAGGGTATCCCAAGGCAACCAGTGGCCACTGTCCGGAAGAAAACCAGGTATCAAAAGTGTCGGTATCAGCGCGAAGTGCGCCCTGACACTTTGGGCAAGTAGTTAGGTTGTTTTCTAGGTCTGGGAATCCATTATGGCACGCATCGCAAATTTTGGCGGGAATAGGAATACCCCAAACGATTTGGCGAGAAATATTCCAATCAATGCTATTTTCCATCCAGTGTAAAAAGATTTTTCGATAATTATCAGGAAGAAAAACCACCTGCTTTTTATGTGCGGCGTCAGCAGCTTTTTTAGCTAAATCTTTCATTTTTACGAACCACTGAGGTAAAATTTGTGGCTCAATCACCGTTTCACATTTATAACAAACCGGCACATTGTGAACGTACTTTTCATCAATTTTTTCTAATAATCCTTTGGCTTTAAGCTTCTCAACAATTTTGGCGCGTGCTTCAGAAATTTTCATGCCCGAAAATTCGCCAGCAATTGGTAAAAGTCGGCCACGCATATCAATAATTTGTTCTTTATCAAGGTTGTGGGTTTTGGCAATTTCAAAATCAATATCGCTGTGCCAAGGAGTAATGGTCATCACGCCCGTGCCAAATTCCCTATCAATCGCCTTGTCTTTGATAATAGTGGCTTCAATGGGGCCATTAATCCATTCAACGGTTAATTTCTGACCGTGTTGGTACTGTGCATATCGCTGGTCGTCAGGATGCATCACCACATATTTGTCGCCAAATTTTGTTTCCGGACGCGCGGTTCCAATAGTAAAAGGTCCATATTTAAAATAGTAAAAAGGATCAGTTTTTTCTTTGGTGTCAGTTTCTACATCAGAAAGAGAGGTTT
>CAYYYT010000013.1:0-10006 GCA_964476105.1 uncultured Candidatus Saccharibacteria bacterium
TATAAAGCGCATCGCAAGCCTATGCCGGATGGTTTAATTTCGCAAATGCCACTGATAAAAAAAGTGCTTAGCGTAATGCAAATTCCTATTTTTGAAAAAGAAGGATTTGAGGCAGATGATTTGGTGGCAACCATTGCAACGCAATCTAAAAAAAATGCGATGGTCTATATTTTAAGTGGAGATTTGGATAATTTGCAGTTAGTAGATGAGAGAGTTAATTTATACACCATGGGCAAGGGTATTAAAGAAAGTGTGATTTATGATAGCGCCAAGGTAGTGGAGCGATTTGGTGTTTTGCCAAGTCAGATGAATGATTTTAAAGCGCTGATCGGCGACACTTCTGATAATGTGCCAGGGGTTTTAGGGGTTGGAAAAGTAGCAGCGGCCGATTTAATTAATCGTTACGGTAGCATTGAAAATTTATATGCTGAATTAGCAACCGATACGGCGGTGGTAAAACCCAAAGTAAAAGAAGCCTTAAGGCAAAATAAAGATAACGCCTTTTTGTCGCTTAAATTAGTTACCACACAAAAAGATGTTCCTCTAGATTTTAATTTAGATGCTTGCAAATTAAATTCGTTTAATCATTCAGAAGTTGAAGCTGTTTTTTTAGAACTGGGTTTTGCAAGTTTGGTTGAAAAGTTAAAGACTATTGTTTCTTTTTAATATTGGTTATAATAAGAATATGATTAATAAGTATTCGCTAAAAATTGCCCTATCAATTATTATTGCCGGTGTTTTCGTGATTGTGGCATTTATTGGATACAACTATCAAAGCTTAAATAGTAGCACCTATGTAGTTTTGTATTTATTAATGGTTTTTATTTTCTTGTTTGGTTTTACCGCTGGTCAAAATATTACCATGCCACTGAAAAAATTATTAGAAACGGCGGATAGTTTTAGTAAGGGCGATTTAAAACAAAGAGTGCATACAAAAAGTACGGATGAGATTGGTCAGTTAACGAAAATTTTTAATAAAATTGCCGAAGATTTTGAGCGTAAAAATATAGAACAAGAAAACTCAAGGGTTTCTGCTGATATTAAGGCTAAAACCAGAATTTTAATTTTAGAAGAAGTGGTTAATGCTCTAGATAAAAAAATCAAAAATAGAACATTGGAATTTCAGGGAATGGTAGATCAAATTGAAAAATTAAAACAGCAACTTTTTTTAAAAGAACAACAGGTGGCAGAATTAGAAAAAAAGATAAATAGAAAAAAATAGTATGCCAGAACTTCCTGAAGTTCAAACAACGGTAAATGGTTTACAAACAAAGGTCCTTGAAAGGACCTTTGTTGATGTCTGGTCGGATTGGAAAAAGACGATTAAGAAACCAGATTCTTTTGCTGATTTTAAAAAAGAGCTTGCTGGCAAAAAGATTAAAAAAATTTGGCGAAGAGCAAAAAATATTATCATAGATCTTTCTGATGGATATTCGCTTTTAATTCATATGAAAATGACGGGCCACCTTTTGGTGGGGCAGTGGATTTTAAAAGATGGCGTTTGGAAGCCCAAAGAAAAAGGCCCTATGGAAGAAAAGATAAATACTTTTTTGCATATTATTTTTATGTTAGATAATGGCGTAATGATTGCACTTTCAGATGTGAGAAAGTTTGCCAAAATAGAGTTTTGGAAAACAGAAGAGTTATTGGTTTCTCCGGGTTTTTTGCGTCTTGGTCCTGAGCCATTGGAAAAAGATTTTACTTTTAAAAAATTTGAAGCTATATTTAAAAAGAAAAAAGGTAAAGTAAAGCAGGTTATTATGAATCCTGAAGTGATTGCTGGCGTGGGAAATATCTATGCTTCCGAAGCCTTGTGGCATGCGTGCATTCATCCGGAAAAACGAGTGGAAAAATTATCAACCCAAGAATTAAAGTCATTATTGAGCGCGATAAAAAAAGTACTTTTGGTGGGAATTAAATTTGGAGGAGATAGTTTTTCAGACTATCGTGATGTTGATGGCCGACACGGTCAATTCGAAAATAAAAAAATGGTATATCAACGAGAAGGAGAGGGTTGCAAAAGGTGTCAGGAAAAAATTAAAAGAATTGTTTTTGGGGCGCGTAGTGCATTTTTTTGCCCAAGGTGCCAAGTGTTATGATTATTTTTTTATACGGAGCCGATGCTTATCGGTCAAAGAAAAAACTAGATGAGATTATTTTGCAGTACAAAGAAGTTCGTAAAAGCGGATTGAATTTAAGCTATGTAGATGCTGATGAATTGACCTTCGAGGATTTTTATAATCGTTTTAAAATTTCTTCAATGTTTGCGGAAACGAAATTAGTGATTGTAAAAAATCTTTTTGAAAATAAAAAATTCCAAGAATCTTTTTTAGAAGAATTAAAAAATTTAGAATCTCTCAAAGATGTGATTGTGGTCTACGAAAAAGAAGAACCGGATCAAAGATTGAAAATCTTTAAGACGCTTAATAAGGAGTGCAAGTCTCAAGAGTTTAAAAAATTAGAAGGAGTTTTTTTAAAAAATTGGATTATTAAAGAATTTGGTGATCAAAAAATAAACCAGGATGCCATTTTACTTTTAATGCAATATGTTGGTGATGATTTGTGGCAATTAACTGGAGAAATTAGCAAACTATGTAGTTTTAAAAATGGATCAGTTATTAAAAAAGAAGATGTAGCGCTTTTAGTTCGACCACGTATTGAAAATGATATTTTTAAAACTATTGATGCGTTGGCTATGCAAGATAAAAAAACAGCACTCGCTTTATTAAGACACCATCTAGATAATGGCGATGCGCCACTTTATTTACTATCCATGATTGCCTTCCAGTTTAAAAATTTATTGATAGTAAAAGAATTAGCCAGTCAGGGATTGATGTATAATTACATTGTGAACAAAAGTGGGCTCCACACCTTCGTGGTCAAGAAAAATTATTATCAATGCAGTCAGTTTTCTTTAGAAAAATTAAAAGAAATTTATCTTCAAATTTTTGAATGCGATCTTAATATTAAAACAGGAAAAATAGAAAGCGAAACGGCTTTGGATGTATTGATTGCTAGATTGTAATATCAAAAAACCGCCCTAGGGCGGTTTTTTGATGAATTGCTATTTAGAAGATTTGTCGATTAATTTTGCTAATCGTGACTTTCTTCGAGAAGCATTATTTTTTTTAATAACTCCCACTTTCGCTGCCTTATCAAGAGCTTGAAAAACTTTTGAAAGAAGGTCTTTAGCTTCTTTAGATTTTTTTTGTAAAACCAAAGATTTAGCTTCTTTAATAGTTTTTTTAACAGCGTTAATGTAAACCAAGTTATGTTCTCGGTTTTTCTTGTTTTGTTTGATAGCTTTTTTAGCTGATTTTGTAATTGCCATATGAAAATATATTAGCAGACTATTTGAAAATTTGCAAGATGTTGCGCTGGCAAGTTCTACTAGCTATGGTATGATAAAGCAATTAATTATTTTTACATTTTATGTCTGAAAATAAACAAGAGCGCCAAAAAACGCGTTATGAATTAGAAACTGAAATTAAGGAAGAGCTCATAGAGGCTTGGGAAAAAGAGCATGGACCTACTCATAGAAAATTAACTCCTGAAGAAAGAGAGAAAAAGATAAAAGAGAATGAAGAAGATGGTTATGAGTGGAATGAAGACACGGATGGCTTTACCTATACAGACGCTGCCCGCGAGTTTATTTTTGGATCTGGAGAAAATTCTCTTGATGCTCAAACAGATAAAGTTTTTGAAGAGAGATACCCAGATATTCCAGAATATTCTGATAAGGATTTAAGTTTGGACGAAGAATTTAGTCTTGAAAAGCCATCTGGTGTAAGGGATGAAGACAAGGAAAGTGGTTCAGTGGATTTGCATAGCTCGATTTCTGAATCAGATTCTTTTATAGGCGGTAAAATAATTGATTTAGAAGATCGTTTTGGAAGTGAGGCAAAAGAAACCCGGTTGAATTCCGGTGAAACTAAAATTGAAAAACAAAAAGAAAAAAAGAAAGAAAAGCGAGAAAGAGATCCTGATTTACCAAAAAGTAAAAAATTGGCGGAAATGCTAGAAAGTTTAGATGATCAGGGAAAGATTGAATTTCTTCAAAAGTTCCGAGGCATTAAGGCGTCGGTACTAGTTGAGGGTGAAAATGGAGCTCGTGAGCGTCAATATATTAGACTTAAGGATGGCGAAGAATTTAATTTAAATGGTAAGGAGGAATTAACCTTTGAGTTTTTTGATAAATACGGAGATATTATTTTAAATGAAGATGGTTCGCCAAAAACAAAGGTTCAAAAAATTTCAGATATAAAATATCGGGATTGGAAACCGTATGATTTTTATCATATAGGAAAAGAGCAACATCACTATAATGATGTTTTAGAAAAAATCGATGATGATAATTTTAATTATGCCAATTCTGTAACATATGAAAATGAGACAACCGATAAAGATAGTCGAGTTATGCGCATACCAACTGAATCTCGGGGATATACAGAAAAAGAGGGGGAAGAGTGGAAAAATTTATTGAGCGAACACGAATCTTTGTTAAAAAATCTAGAAGATTCTTATGCTTGGGCAAGGGAAAGATTTTCTGAAGCAGGAAATGAAAAACACGCTGCTTTTTTTGAAGAACGATTAAGTGAAATTGCAAAATATCGACAATCAAGGATTGTAGAAGCAATAAAAGCTGGAGACGTTAATTTAAAAACCATTCAAAAAGAGGTGGAAGTTTTAAGATCTCGCCTGGAGGCTTACCAGGAAAGCGCAAGAGTTTTTGATTTTAGACAACCCAAGAAAGAAATAAATAAACCTGATCAAAAAACAGAAGCTAGCACATCAATAAATCCTCAACAAGAAGCTCAGCAAGAGGCTGAAAAAAATGAGAAAGAGGCAATTGAACAAGAAATTGATAAACTAATTGATGGATCTAATTTGCCTGATAAACAAAAATTAGAACTCAAAAAGAAAGAAACAATCTTAGTAAGTAGTTGGCCAGCAACGATAGAAATGAACCGCTACCAAGCAGCGACCTGTATTTATCAGGGCGTTGATTTAAGAACTGTTAAAGTAAAAGGATTTATTCCTCTAGTTTCGCAAAAAATTGTTTTTAGTCTTACAAATGGTGAAAAACAAGAATTAGACTGGGATACTTTTTTTAATACCATTGATGCAAATTATCGGGACAATCTTTTGCCAGCGATTAAAAGTCATTTAAAGGGTGGGGTGGTAGAAGACTCTGAACCTCCTGTAGAAATGGAACTTGTAGAGCCTCCATTAAAAGATAATAATTCTGGCGAACAAGAAAAGTTAGATGAGAAAAAAGAAGATAGGGATGATTCAGAGAAACTAAATCAAGGTGATAGCTCTCAAGATGCACAAGAAAGTAATCAGCCAAAGAATGATGAAAGAAGGGATATTGATAGTCCAATCGAGTCTAAACCAGAGAGCATGAAAGATGCAGGGCATATTCCTGACGATGAAGAAGTTGAGCAATTAGCAGAACAAGAAAAGTTAGATAATGAAAAGGATAGTTTATTGATATATATTCGAGACAGTAAAGACATTTTGGATATTTTATTTGAGCACGAGGATGAGTTTGATTATTCTCCTGATGAGATGCTGACTCTTCCGGCAGAAGATGCACAAGAGCTTTATCAAAAGATAGTAGATAAGGTTAATGGAATCAAGACAATTGAGGGAGTTCAAAATTATAGAAAGGTTTTAGAGGGTGTTATTGGTAAACATTTAAAAGGTAATAAAAGTCCAGAGAAAAGTCAGGAAGAAAAAGAGAAAGAATTAAAAGATTTAAAGTTAAAAATAAAAGCTTTTTATCTAAAACAGTCTAAGGAAAACATAGCTAAGATAAAAGACAAACAAGAGCGCGACAAAGCTCAAGAGAGAGATAATAAATTTATGAAGGAAGCTTTTAAAGATATAGACGAGCAAATTGATATAGCGGTTTTGCAAGATATGTATAAATCAATAACTTCTGAGTAATAAAAAACCACGAACTTAGGTTCGTGGTTTTTTCATATTGTTAAGCAGTTCTCGAATTTCTACCGCGCGTTCAAAATCTAAATTTTTGGCGGCCAACTTCATTTCTTTTTCTAGTAATTTTTTATCATTCACTAAATAAAATTCTTCCACAATATCTTCTTTTTTAGAAAAGCCCCAATCGCGAATATCTTTGATAATGGCCTGCGGAACAATGCCGTGTTTTTTATTATAATCTTCCTGAATTTTTCTTCTTCTATTTATTTCGTCAATCGCATTTTTCATAGAAAAGGTAATACTGTCGCCATACAAAATAACTCGGCCTTGCAAATGACGCGCAGCTCGCCCCATCGTTTGAATGAGCGTAGTTTTGTTGCGCAAAAATCCTTCTTTGTCGGCGTCTAAAATAGCAACCAGTGCGACTTCGGGCAAGTCCAGTCCCTCTCGCAATAAGTTAATTCCCACTAAAACATCAAACTTACCTTGCCGAAATTCATTGAGCATTTTTGGCCGATCCATCGTTTTTACTTCAGAATGCAAATACTGTGCCTTAATCTTTTTTTCTTCCAGATAGTTTGAAATTTCTTCGGCCAGTCGTTTGGTTAGTGTGACTACTAAAACGCGATGTCCTTTTTTGGTTTCTTGTTCTATTTCAGAAATTAAATCCTTAATTTGATTTTCTGTTTTTCTGACTTCTATGCTAGGTTCCAAAAGCCCGGTTGGTCTGATAATTTGTTCAACAATGGTATTGTTTGAAACGGTTAATTCATAGTCGGCTGGCGTGGCAGAAACATAAATGGTTTCTGGTTGACGCTGGGTAAATTCTTCAAAGGTTAGTGGTCGGTTATCAATGGCCGAAGGCAAACGGAACCCATGAGAGATAAGTGTTTCTTTTCGCATTTTATCTCCCACCGACATAGCGCGAACTTGAGGCAGGGTGATATGTGATTCATCAATGAGCATTAAAAAATTATTGGGATTAAAATAGTTAAAGTAATCGATGAGTGAGAATGGCGGGCTACCTGGTTTTCTAAACTCTAATTGACTAGAATAGTTTTCAATTCCATAACAAAAACCAGTCTCTCTTAACATTTCAATATCGTAATTAGTTTTTTCTTCTAGGCGTTGATATTCAACTAATTTATTTTGCTTTTTTAAAACCTTTAGTCGCTCCTGAAGTTCTAATCGGATATTTTCAATGGCGATAGTAATTTTATTTTGAGGCGCCACCCAAAAGGTCGCTGGAAAAAGGGTGTATTCGTGTGAGAGCGAAATATATTTTGCATCAAAGGTGGTTGATTTTTCAAAAATACGACCAATGCTGTCGCCATCAAATTCTATTTTGATAATTTTTTCTCCAGTTACTAAAAATATTTCAATCACTTCTCCACGAACTCGGAAGGTTCCTGATTTTGGTTCAATATCATTTCTTTTGTATTGGAGTGCAATCAAATGTAAAATAAAATCTTTGCGTTTTATTTTTTGTCCGGTAGATATTTTCAAAGAAACTCCCTGATAGTTTTCAGGAGAACCGATGTTGTAAATACAGGAAACCGAAGCCACCACAATCACATCTTTGCGCGACAAAATATCTTGAGTGGCAGCGTGGCGTAGCTGGTCAATTTGTTGGTTGATTTTAGCGTCTTTTTCTATATAGGTGTTGGTTTGGGGGATATAGGCTTCGGGTTGATAGTAATCGTAGTAAGACACAAAGTAGTGCACGGCGTTATTGGGAAAAAATTCTTTCATCTCTTGGTAGAGTTGAGCCGCTAGCGTTTTATTGGGAGAAATAATGAGCGTTGGTTTTTGGAGCTTTTGAATGGTTGAAGCCATAGTAAAAGTTTTTCCCGATCCGGTAACGCCCAAAAGCACCTGGTGTTTTACCTGGTTTTTAATGTTGTCGGTAAGTTTTTTTATCGCCTGGGGTTGGTCGCCCGTTGGCTGATACTTTGAAATTAATTCAAATTTCATGGTAGTATAATTCAATGATAAGCTATTTACACGGAAAAATCATTCTCAAAAAAGAGAAATTTATTATTATTGAAGTTAGTGGTATTGGTTACCAAGTTTTTTTGTCACGCCAAAGTCTTTTAAAATTACCAGAAATTGGTGAGCCCTGCAAGGTGTTTTGCTATCAGAATGTAAAAGAGGAAGCTCTGGATTTGTATGGATTTTTAAATTATGAAGAATTAGAATTTTTTGAAGTGTTAATGGAAATTCGTGGCGTGGGTCCTAAATCTGCTTTAGATATTTCTGCACTTGGATCTTTAGATAAAATTAAAGATAGAATCTTAAAACAAGATGAAAAGATTTTTGAAGGTATTCCAGGAATTGGCGCTAAAAAAGCGATGACCATTATTTTGGAATTAACCGGAAAAATTCAGCTTTTAGATGGTCAGAAAAAATCAGCACAAGATCCAGCGGAAGATGCACTCGCGCAACTTGGGTTTTCCAAACAACAAGCTCGTGAGGTGTTAAAAAATATCCAAGCCGATTCAATGGAAGAGCGCGTTCGCCTAGCATTGAAAAGCTTGGGAAAATAATAAGAATGTCTATTAAAAAAACTATTAAAAAATTAACTCCACATTTTCTTTTACATTTTTACCATTGGCTTTGGGCTTTTTTCGGAGCCCTCATCTTTGGTTTTCCAGGAAGAAAAATGAAAATTATTGGAGTGACGGGTACGAGTGGAAAATCTACCACCGTGGATTTTATTACCAGAATTTTAGAAGAATCTGGCGCGCATGTAGCTTCGCTTTCTTCGGTAAGATTTAAAATTGCTGAAAAGGAATGGAAAAACAATTTAAAAATGACGATGCCGGGTCGCCTGACTATTCAGCGATTTTTAAAAGATGCTACACGCGCACATTGTCAGTATGCTGTTTTAGAAGTCACTTCTGAAGGCATTAAACAATTTAGGCACAAGTTTATTAATTTTGATGCCGTAGTTTTTACTAATTTGAGTCCTGAACATATTGAATCGCATGGTGGTTTTGAAAAATATCGCAATGAAAAATTAAAATTATTTTGGCAAAATCCCACCACCCACATTATTAATAGTGACGATGAAAATGCAGAATATTTTTTAAAGACACCGGCAGAAAAAACAATTACATTTGATAAAAATATTGGGGATATCAAACTAAATCTTTTAGGTGATTTTAATTATTATAACGCAGCGGCAGCTATTGCGGTGGCGCAAAATTACAAGATTCCTTTAGAAATTTGCAAAAGGGCTTTGGAAAAAGTGCAAGCCATTCCAGGAAGGATGGAAATTGTCGCGCAAAACCCTTTAGTGGTAGTTGATTATGCACATACGCCAGAACAATTAAAACAAGTCTATCAATCTTTGTCTGATAAAAAATTAGTATGTGTTTTAGGGTCAGCGGGTGGCGGACGCGATAAGTGGAAGCGTCCAGTTTTAGGCGTGCTGGCCGATCAGTATTGTCGAGAAATTATTATTACCGATGAAGATCCGTATGATGAAGATCCTTTGGAAATTATGGAGCAGGTGGCCAGTCAAATTGATGGTGATCGAGAATATCATATTGTGCTTGATAGAAAAGAAGCCATTAAAAAAGCTTTAGAGTTTGCTAAGCCAGAAGAAGTGGTGGTGATTACTGGTAAAGGATCTGAACCGGTGATGTGTTTGGCAAATGGTAAAAAAATTCCTTGGAGCGATAAAAAAATTGTTGAGGAGCTTTTGGGTCTTGATAAAAAGGGCTAAGCGGTTTACAGTACATAGCAAGTAGTTCCTTGTTATAACTCTCCCTTACAGGTGCCTTATGTCCATCGCGACAAGTTGTGTGATTGATCTTGATGCGGATCCTGTTATTCCTTCTGGTTGGTACGGTTTCGCTAGCCATATTAAAAAGGGAATATTGGAATGGAATCCAGACAAGTTTAGTATGTATTTTTCTCTCTTCCAGCAAAACGGCAAGCATATTTGGGGCCCCTATCTTCAAGGCGAAATAGTGGCACGACATGGTTACTTATTGCTTAATGCCAATGTCTTGGATTACTGGCTTTCGCATCAAGATATTATTCCCGAGGAGTG
>CAYYYT010000014.1:0-9847 GCA_964476105.1 uncultured Candidatus Saccharibacteria bacterium
TATTGGTAATGTCTTAACCCACAATGTCGAGAATTCCCTCATTTTGGGTAAAAAGAAATTAATTGTCGGAGTTAATCTAAAGGACTTGGTCGTGGTAGATTCAGAAGACGCTTTACTGATTGCCTCATTGCAAGACAGTGCAGAAATTAAAAAAGTGGTGGAAAAATTGGATTTGGAAAAAAGATCGGAATTGAAATTTCATAGCCCCTATTTTTCGGTTTGCACCATCATTCAATCACAAGAAGATTTTGATTTTTTTCTGGAAAATACTTTGCCTAATATTTTTGGGCAACGCTATGCTAACATTGAATGTATTGTTTTAAATGCTGGGCCATTATCTTGGAATCAAGAAATCCAGGCACAAGCGTCTCGCTATAACGATCATTATAAGATCGTGCATATTGTAAACACTTTGGCGCCATTTCAAAATAACTATGAGGCGATGAATGTTTGCCTTAAAGAAGTGACTGGCGAAGTGGTTGGTTTTTTAAAAAATCGAGCGCTGTTTGCTGATGAGTTTTCAATTTCCTTAGTGATGCAGGCCCTGGAAGAAAAACAAGCAGATATTGCTTGGGGAAATATGGTGTATGTTGATGCCTTGCAAAAAGATCGAGTTATAAGACTTTATCAATCTTCGCCCTATAAAAATGGAAGCTTTTTGAAAGGATGGCATCCGCCTTACGATGCTTTTTTTGCGCGAAAGAAGGTATATGATTTATTGGGTGGCTATCGGTTGGATCTTATAATGTCGGCTGATTATGAATTGATGTTGAGATTTTTAGAAAAGCACAAAATGAAATCTTGTTGGGTTCCCAGGATTGTGGTAAAAGTAGAGAAGAGGAGTGATTTTGATATCAAAAAAATTGCGATGAGTAATTTTGAGTCTTATCGGGCTTTTCGGGTTAACGATATTAAGGTTAGTCCAGTGATTATACTAACAAAACCATTGCGTAAAATTTCTCAATTTATTAATAAAAAAATAACATAATTATATTATGGAAAGAATTTTAGTTACTGGGGCAGGAGGTTTTATTGGTCATCATTTAGTAAGATTCTTGAAGGAAAAGGGGTATTGGGTGCGTGGCGTTGATATCAAATATCCAGAATATTCTCCGGTCAATGAAGCTGACGAGTTTTTAATTTTAGATCTTCGCGATTTTAGAAACTGCGTAGAAGCAATGCAGGGAATTGATAAGGTGTACGCCTTAGCAGCGAATATGGGAGGCATTTCTTTTATTACTGAAGTTAAGGCTGATGTAATGCGAGACAATGTTATGATTAATGTAAATACTGCTGAAGCCGCTGCTCGGATGGGGGTTAAGCGAGTTTTTTATTCTTCTTCGGCTTGTATCTATCCAACGTTTAAGCAAGAAGTTTCTAACTTAACAGCCTTAAAAGAGAGCGATGCTTACCCTGCCGACCCCGATAACGAATATGGTTGGGAAAAATTATTTTCCGAAAGAATTTATAAAGCCTATCAAGAAGATTATGGCCTAGAAGTTAGAATTGCTCGATATCATAATATTTTTGGACCTGAGGGAACTTACGAGGGTGGTCGCCAAAAAGCACCAGCCGACGTTTGTCGACAAATTTCACTGATGAACGACGGTGGTAAAATTGAACTTGCTAGCAATGGAGAGCAGACTCGATCTTTTTGCTATGTTACGGATTGTTTAGAGGGAACGTATCGTTTAATGGAATCTGACTATGATAAACCATTAAATATTGGATCTGATTATTTAACATCTATTAATAATTTAGCTGATGTGGTTGCAAAAATCGCTCAGAAAAAAATAGAAAAAGTGTATAATCAAAAACGAGCGGTAGGAGTGAGGGGTAGAAATTCTGACAATACCTTATGTAAAGAAATTTTACATTGGTCTCCACAGGTTTCTTTGGAAGAAGGGTTGGCAAAAACCTATGCTTGGATTGATAGTATGCCAAAGCCTTAGTCTTTTATAGAATTTAAAATGAGCAAAGAAGGCGTAATAAAAACAGCATTGTTTTTGGGCGATATGATAGTTACGCAGATCGCCCTTTTTTGCGCCTTAGTATTTAGAAATAGGGAATTGGTGGCACAGTTTCCGTATTTTTTTAGTCATTTTATTTTTCTGTATCTTTTGTGGATTTTTATTCTTTTTGTTTTAAATAGCTACGACTTGCATTATTTTGCTAGGCCACTTGATTTTATCTTCAACATTATCATTTTCTTTTTTGTCGCATTATTTGTGAGTGCAACCTATTTTTATTTTGCTACGCCTAACTTTGCACCGAAAACCATTTTACTCTTAGATCTTATCTTATTTTCGGTTGGTTTTTTTCTCTGGCGCGCCAGTTTGCATAAGTTTTTGCAAAAAATAATTATCAGAAAAGCCAACGCTCAAGATGCCTATGAAAATATGCATAAAAAAGTTGCTCTTGATTATGCTAGCGTTAAAAGTATCTCCCAAAAAGATGATCTTTTCTATGAATTCAGCAAGCGTTTTATTGATGTTTTAGTGGGATTGGTAGGGCTTTTGGTCTGTGGTATTCTATTTCCGTTTATTGCGCTTGGTATTGTACTGGATTCTTCGGGAGGTATCTTTTTTAGCCAGAGGAGAATTGGTAAAAATGGTCAGGGATTTTTGATGTATAAATTTAGAACTATGAGGCCCAGTCATGGTCGTCAGCAAGAATTATGGCGTGAAAAAGAAAAAGATAGTGTTACGAAAGTAGGAAGAATTTTGCGTCGCTTGCACATTGATGAATTGCCCCAGGCTTGGAGCTTGTTAAAGGGAGATATTAGTTTTGTCGGTCCGCGTCCTGAATGGGATGAATTGGCCGTTATTTTTGAAAAAGAAATTCCATTTTACCAGTACCGATATTGGGTAAAACCCGGCATTATTGGCTGGGCACAGGTGAATTTTCCGCCATCGCAATCAGTTAATCAAGCCAAAGAAAAATTTGAATATGATTTATACTACATTAAACATCGTTCACTTCTCTTGGATTTGGAGATAATGCTAAAGGCAGTAAAACTTTTCTTCTTTTAAATTTGTGCTAGTATAAATAGTGATGATAAACTTTACGAAAAAACTTTCACTTTCTTTAAGTGCAGTAGTGCTGACCTTGATTTTTCTGGCGCCACAAGCACAAGCGGCTAATACCGGAGATGTCGTAGATTTTTATATTAACCGAGATTTTGATACCTCAGGCAGTTCTCAGGCTTCTGCTGTTTTGGTGAAGAATACTTCTTCAATCTATTTTTACGTGCAAAAAAGTTGGTGGGATGCGCAAAATTCGGTTAAGCAAAATGAAATTTTAGCTAATTTGGAAACCACGAATTGGGAATTTAAAAATAATATTTATCCTAATTTGACTGGCACATTCGGCAATGAAGCTAAGCCTGGTATTGATCGGGACGAAAAAATTACCGTTTTATTTCACCCGATGAAAGAAAATGCCAGTGGATATTTCAGATCAAATGATGAGTATTCTAAATTGCAGGTACCAGATTCTAATGAACGAGAAATGGTCTATCTTTCACTTGATCATATTGATGACATTAATTTAAAAATGTTTTTGGCGCATGAATTCATGCATGTAATTACATTTAATCAAAAAGACAGATTACAGGGAGTTTCTGAAGATATTTGGTTAAATGAAGCGCGGGCTGATTATACGTCAACACTTTTGGGATACGACAGTAATTACGAGGGCAGTAACTTACAAAAACGGGTTAAGGACTTTTTGACTTCGCCTACTGCTTCATTGACCGAGTGGCAGGAAAAACGATCTGATTATGCGGTTGCTAGTATGTTTACTCATTATTTAGTAGATCATTACGGAGTGGTCATTTTGGCAGATTCGTTAAAGTCAAAAGCCGTAGGAATCGCAAGTATTAATGAAGCGTTGAAAAATAACGGATTTAAAGATGATTTCTCTCAAATTTTTACCAATTGGACGATTGCCACGCTCGTCAATGATTGTTCTGTGGATATGCACTACTGTTTTAAGGATAAAAACTTAAGCAGTATTAAATTAAATCCAACCTTAATTTTCTTACCATTGACGGGAAATAGCTCGTTATCTTCCACCAATGTTACCAAAAATTGGGCTGGAAATTGGCAAAAAATTATTGGAGGGAATGGTGATTTGCGATTATCATTTGCTAGCGCCAACAGTTTAAATTTCCGTATTCCTTATTTGGTTTACGATAAAAATAATAACTACACCGTTAACTTTTTAACCTTAGATAAAAATAAAAAAGGAGTGATTGATTTAAGGGATTTTGGCGGTAAATATAATTCGCTGGTGATTATTCCAACGCTTCAGTCTAAACTGGCGGGATTTAATGGTCCAGAAATGTCGTATTCTTACACCTTTGCTATTTCTATTACTGGTAAAAATGCTTCACCAGCTCCGCCAGATTCTTCAGGAAACCCTAATCTTGCCTGTGGCGCTTTAAATAATAATTTGTATCTTGGAGTTTCAAATCAAGCAGAAGTTCGTTGTCTGCAATCATTTTTGAAAGCTCAGGGAACGGGTATTTATCCGGAGGGCTTGATTACTGGTTTTTTTGGTACTCTTACTAAAAATGCCGTCATAAAGTTTCAAGCTAAGTATCAAATTCCGGCAACGGGATTTGTGGGTCCATTAACTAAAGCTAAAATAAATCAATTATTAAATGGTAGATAAAAAATTTCAGAGACTCAAAGCAGAATTTCCATCAATTCAAAAAAAAGTAGCACTCAAACATTACACTACTTTTAAGGTAGGTGGCCCCGCTGAATATTTTTTAGAAGTTAAAAGTCAAGAAGAATTACTCAAAGCCATTTCTCTAGCAAAATCACTTAAACTACGAACCTTTGTTTTGGGTGGTGGAAGTAATGTGCTGGCATCAGACAAGGGATTTAAGGGTTTAATTCTTAAGGTTTGTTTACAAAAAATCTCTCTGGTTTCTGCTACGGTTATTGAAGCCGAAAGTGGAATTGTAATGAAAGATTTGGTTAATTTTTCCATTAAAAATAGCTTGGCGGGCTTGGAGTGGGCCGGTGGTCTGCCCGGAACTTTTGGTGGAGCAGTTCGGGGAAATGCCGGCGCCTTTGGTGGAGAAATGAAAGATTCCGTAGAAAGTATTTCCGTTTTGGATAGCAATTTAAAGTTAAAAGTTTTATCTTGGAAACAGTGTCAGTTTGCTTATCGGAATTCTGTGGTAAAAAAGAAGGGTTGGACGATTTTGTCGGCGCGGGTGAAGTTGAAAAAAGGTGACGCTATAGAGTTGCGTAAAATTGCTAATTCACGCATTGCGTATCGTAAAAAATTCCACCCGTTGGAATTTCCTAATGCTGGTAGTGTCTTTAAAAATGTACCGGTGAAAAGTTTACCCAAAAAGTTCTTGCCAGAATTTACTGATAAAATAAAACAAGATCCGTTTCCGATTATTCCGACGGCGTGGCTGATCATTGGTGCTGGACTAACAGGTATAAAGATAGGACGCGCGCAAATTTCCAAAAAGCATTCTAATTATATTGTTAATTTGGGTGGCGCTAAAGCTAAAGATATTACCACGCTGATTGCTACGGTTAAAAAAGTGGTTAAGAAAAAATATGGTGTTGATCTTGAGCCTGAGGTGCAGTACTTAATTTAAAACCTGATTCTTGAAACTTAAAGCTTAAAACATAACGGTTTAAGCATTAAGACTCAAGGATTTAAGAAAATATGAACATTATCATCAAAACAAAAAACATAGAGTTAACCAAGGAGGTTGAAGCTTTTGTTATTGATAAGGTGGGTAAATTAGAAAGGTTTTTGCCAGAAAAAGATGTAGAAGTGTTCGTAGAACTTGAAAAAGAAACCGTTCGTCATAGACAGGGTGATGTGTTTTTAGTAGAAATTGTTTTGGAATTGCCAGGTAAAAAATTAATAGCTCGCTCAACCGGAAGCGATTGGGAAAGTATTGTCATTGAAGCCAAGGATGAAATGGAAGTGATGGTTAAAAAATATAAAACAAAAAGAATTGACGAACCTCGCAGAAAAATGAAAAAAGCAACGCGCGAAGTTGAGGAGTCGTAATATTTCATGATATCTATTTTTACAAAATTATTTGGCAAAAGAGGTGTAAGAAATATTATGCCGTTGATTGCCAAAATCAATAAAGAGGAAGAAAAAGTGGCGTCGCTTTCCGATGAAGCAGTTAAGCTTAAAACTGCTGAGTTCAAGGAGCGTTTGAAAAAAGGTGAGTCGTTGGATGATATTTTGCCCGAAGCATTTGCCTTGGTGCGAGAAGTTTCAAAACGTGTTTTAAAACAACGCCATTTTGATGTGCAGTTAATTGGCGGTGTTGTTTTGCATCAAGGAAAAATCGCCGAAATGCGTACCGGAGAAGGAAAGACATTGACTTCCACGCTTCCGGCCTATTTGAATGCTCTGGAAGGCAAGGGAGTTCACATTGTAACGGTGAATGATTATTTAGCTAAGCGAGATATGGTTTGGATGGGGCAAATTTATAGTGCCCTAGGACTTTCGGTGGGCTGTATCGCCGGTCAATCTCAGGGATATTTATATGATGCAGGCTATAAAAATGTGGCCGTAGACGCCGAACGCGACAGCGTGGGTGGATTTAAGGTGGTGGAAGATTTCTTGCGTCCTGTGACCAAAAAAGAGGCCTATGACGCTGATATTACTTATGGAACCAATCATGAATTTGGGTTTGATTATTTGCGCGATAATATGGTGTATGATGCGAGCCAAAAAGTTGGTCGTGGATTCCATTTTTGTATTGTTGACGAAGTAGATTCTATTTTAATTGATGAGGCGCGCGTGCCTTTGATTATTTCTGGCGAAGCAGAAGATTCAACCGAAAGATATCGGCAATTTACTCGTGTCGTAGCTCATTTGGAAAAAGAAACGGATTATAGTATTGATGAAAAATTAAAGACTGTTCACTTTACGGAAGAAGGACAAAATAAAGTTATTAAGGCTTTGGGAAATGATCCATGGCTTAATAATGATATCGTGGCAACGCATCAGTTAGAATCTGCCCTGCGCGCCAAAACATTGTTTTTAAAAGACCGTGATTACGTGGTAAAAAATAATGAAATTGTAATCATTGATGAATTTACCGGAAGAATGCTGGCTGGCCGACGTTGGTCAGCAGGTCTGCACCAAGCTATTGAAGCCAAAGAAGGCGTAGCGATTCAGCCAGAATCAACCACGCTGGCAACGATTACGTTTCAGAATTATTTTAGGCTTTATAAAAAAATCTCTGGTATGACGGGAACGGCAATGACTTCGGCAGAGGAATTTGATAAGGTGTACGGGCTTGATGTGGTGATTATTCCAACCAACAATCCCATTGCTCGAAAAGATTTGCCCGATAAAATTTTTAAAACCGAAGAAGGAAAGTTTCGTGCCGTCATTGAAGAAATTAAAACCATTCATAAAACAGGTCAACCAGTTTTGGTGGGAACTAAATCAGTAGAGCGCAATGAATATCTGGGAAAATTACTCCAAAGAGAGGGAATTAAGCACGAAATTTTAAACGCCAAAAATCATGATCGGGAAGGAGAAATTATTGCTCAGGCGGGTAAAAAGGGTGCCGTAACGATTGCTACAAATATGGCAGGTCGTGGCGTGGACATTATTTTGGGTGGAAATCCAAAAGATCCCGTAGAAAATAAAGAGGTACTTCAGACGGGAGGGCTTTTTGTCATAGGAACCGAGCGTCACGATGCGCGCCGAATTGATAATCAGTTGCGAGGTCGCGCAGGCAGACAGGGAGATCCCGGTGTATCACAATTTTTTGTTTCTTTGGAAGACGATTTGATGAGAATTTTTGGTGGCGATAGGGTTAAAAGTTTGATGACAGCTTTAAAGGTTCCTGAAGATCAACCTATTCAAGCCAATATTATTTCTCGTTCACTAGAAAGCGCCCAAAGTAAAATTGAAGGCTTTAATTTTGACGCGCGCCATCATTTACTAGAATACGACGATGTGATGAATAAGCATCGCGAAATTATTTATAAAAAACGAGCAGAATTCTTAACTAATCCTGCGCATTTTGTGGCGTTAGTAGAAAATCATCAAGAAGTGCTTTTGAGAAAAAAACAAGAATTTGGTGAGCAGAATTTTTTAGGGTTGGTAAAATACATTGGTTTGCGAGTCATTGATACTCTTTGGCAGGAACATCTTTCCAGTATGGAATATTTGCGCGACTCGGTAAAATTGCGTGCCTATGGTGGAAAAGATCCTCTCATAGAATATAAAAATGAAGGCCGAAGAATATTTGGTCAGTTATTATTGCAGATAGATGCCTCAATTTTGGATAATATTTCAAAGGCGGGGATAGTGAAAGAAACTGCGCCGGTTAAAGCGGTAGTCGGCGATGCGCAAGAAGCGGGTCGGAATGATTTATGTCCTTGTGGTAGCGGGAAAAAATACAAAAAGTGCCACGGAAAATAAGGCTATATCAAACAAAAAATAATACTGTTTACAAAAATGAAGCAAAAGTTATTAGTATTTTTTATCGTTTCTATTATTTTATTTTCGTCAGCGATGCCGGCATTGGCCCAAACTTCTTTAGCAGATCAAATTCAGGCGATTAAAAATCAAATTACGGCTTTGCAGGCGCAACTTGCGCAATTGCAAACCCAGCAAAATCAGGGTTGGTGCCATACCTTTAATACCAATCTTGGATTTAGTAATTCTGGTAGCGATGAAGTGGAGGTTTTGCACACGGTTTTGCAAAAAGAGGGAATTTCTTATGGAAGTGATGGCAGTAATGTGTATGCCGAAGATACCGCTGCAGCCGTAGTTTTGCTTCAGGGAAAATATGGTATTTTGCAAACCGGATACACTGGCCCTTTAACGCGCGCGCGACTTAATTCTTTGTATAGTTGCAGTGCAATGACAAATTCTGTGAATTCTTCTGCGAGTGCTTTACCTGGCACTGCTTTACAATCTTTAAGTAGTAATACTTCTGCGACTGGCAATCCTGTCACCGGTCAAAATAAATCAAATCCTCCCTTTGTTTCATATAGTGCACCAACTAATGGCGGACTAGGAGATACTATTATTATTCGCGGAGCTAATTTTACTCCCAGCAGTACCATTAAAATTCAAAAAGAGGGTATTACCTATATGATTTTAAGTAATGTGTATGTTTCTGAAACGAAATTGCAAATGAAAATTGATAATACCTTTTTTGCTACCCTGCAAACGGGAACGATGTACCGGTTAATTGTCTCGAATAGTAATGGCGATAGTAATAGTTCAGGATTTATTTTAAATGCTCCAGTAACTTCTTTAGTGCCCGTGGCGACGGTTCCGGTAAATGCTATCACTTGCAATGGACCAGCATTTTCTGAGATTGATTATTATACTCAAAAAACGACCACTAATTCCAATGGAGATTCTGTAACAGATTATTGCACGACGGATTCTTTGGCATCTAACATTGTTAAAGGATATTGTTCTTCTGATGGAAGAGTATTAAGTACAGCTTATCGTTGCACAAGCGGATGTCGCGATGGGGCTTGCTTAAAGCAAGATCTTTATGCACCTTCGCTTAATATCATTGCGCCCAAGGGAAATGAACAATGGCAAAAGGGAATGCGATATGTTATTAATTGGAGTGCTTATCGGGTAGACAGGGTAAATATTGTAACAGGGGACAATGACAGTATTACTATTGCTACCAATATCCCAGCTTCTCCGGGGTCATTTTCCTGGACTGTGCCAACCACGATTCCTACTGGCATGTACACTATCAAAATTTACGATGCGGACAATCCTTCTACCACGTTTATCGTCAGCAAAACCATTAGTATTCTCTCAAGTGTTTGGCGGTAGTTTTTATTATGCGTCA
>CAYYYT010000015.1:0-9540 GCA_964476105.1 uncultured Candidatus Saccharibacteria bacterium
CTATTTAAAGTTAATGATTGATGGAATTGCGTCACATCCATTTTCAGCACAAACCGTTGAACCGCCAACACCGCTTAAAGATTCAAATCGAGAAAAAATTATTGATGCTTCTCGCAAAACCTATGCTATTGAACGGCAAGTTGTTGAAGATAGAATTAATGCTTGGACAGGAAATTTAAATGATGCTAATGCAACTTCTCAAAAATCTTCTGCGCCAGCAAAGCCAATGGGCGATAAAAGTGGCGCCATAAAAACAGCTCCCAAAGAAGTAAAATTAAATCCCTTGGGAAATCCAGAGCCTGAACAACAAAAATTATACGATGCTGTTTGCGCAATGTGTGGCAATGCAACCAAAGTTATTTTTGAGCCTAAAGAGGGAAGAAAAGTATACTGCAAATCTTGTTTAAAGAAAATGAAAAATGCTGAAGCGGAAAAAGAAAAGACAAATGCTTCAGTTTCTGCTCCGGTTTCCGCCCCCGTGGCAAAAACTGCTGACGCGCCAGTAGAAGAATTGCCAAAGATAGAAAATGTTAAATTTAGTTCGGTTAAAGATTCGCCAGTATCTCCCGTAGCTTCAAAACTAAAAAGAAAAGAAATTAATTTGTCAGAATTAAAAAAGGCATTGGACGATTCGTTAAAATCAAAAGAAGTTGATTTGGAAGAAGGGGTGGTAGATGCTGTTTCCGAGGAAGTAGTATCTGATGATAAGGGTATTATTCAGCCTGGAGAAAAAATAGATTTATAATTATGACACTTAAAACAATAAAAGATTTTGAAGTTTTTTCAGAACGCGTTTTAGTTCGCTGTGATTTTAATGTTCCCATGGATGATAAGGGGATCATTTTAGATGATTTTAAAATTCAAAAGACTTTACCAACTTTGCGCTACCTGATTGAAAATAATGCCAGGATTATTTTGGTGAGTCATCTAGATACTTTGGAAGATGGCACGATGCCAACTATGGATTCTGTTAGAGAAAAGTTAGAATCTTTACTTAAGGTAACGGTTAAAAAGGCAGATGATTGTATTGGAACAAAAGTGCTTCATATGGCAAACGATTTACAGGACGGAGAAATTTTGCTTTTAGAAAATGTGCGTCTTCATAAAGAAGAAACTGAAAATAATTACGAATTTGCTCAAGCATTGGCAAAGCTAGCAAAATATTATATCAATGATGCCTTTGCAGTTTGTCATCGCAAACATGCATCGGTTGCATCGGTGCCACATCTTTTGCCTAGTGCCGCTGGATTTTTACTTGAAGAAGAATTAAAGAATTTAGATAGAATTTTAAAAAATCCAGAACGACCACTCTTAGTTTTGGTCGGAGGAGCTAAGGTAGAAACAAAAGAAAAATTTATTGAAAAAATTTCTCAGATTGCTGATACGGTTTTGTTGGGCGGACTTTTAAAAAAAGAAATTAATGAAACGGGAACAATTTTTACAAAACCAGAAAAAATTATTGGGCCTGATAAAAATTTGGAAGCTAAAGATCTTGATGGAGATGCTATAAATCTTTTTGCAAAACATATCGCAGGCGCTAAAACCATTTTATGGAATGGTCCTTTTGGCGATACGGAAAATAAAGCCTTTCAAAAGGGAACCCTTGCTATTGCTAAAGCTATTTTGACAAGCTCCGCTTTTTCTGTGGTTGGCGGAGGTCAAACCGTAGAATTTTTGCGTCATCAAGGATTACTTGAGAAATTTGGTTATGCTTCTACCGGTGGTGGAGCAATGCTTGATTATTTATCAGGAGAGGAATTGCCAGGACTTGAAGCCTTAAAACAAGAAATATCATGATTAAAAATATCCAAAAGGTTGCAGAAAGAATTAAACTCGCCGCTCAAAACGGTGAGCGTATTATTTTATATGGCGATTCAGATTGCGATGGCGTAACTTCCACCGTTATTTTAAAAGAAGCCATTAAAAGTTTGGGCGGTGAAGTTTTTATGGTGCTTTTCCCTGATAGAGAAAATGATGGTTATGGTTTAAATATGCGAGCGTTGGAGGTTTTAAAAAATGCTTCTCCGGCATTATTAATTACCTTGGATTTGGGAATTGGAAATGTTAAAGAAATAGCTTTAGCAAATCAAATGGGTTTTGAAGTGATTGTTATTGATCATCACGAATCTTTAGCGTCACTGCCTGAGGCATCGATTATTTTAGACCCTAAACAGCCAGGCGATGATTCTGGGTATCAGTATTTATGTAATGCGGGATTAGTTTTTAAATTATGTGAAGTGATGTTGGGCAATGATTTTTCGTTGCAATTGCAAAATAATTTTTTAGAATTGGTGGCATTGGCAACGATTTCTGATATGGTGCCACAGGTGGGTGAGAATGTTGTTTTTATTGAACGCGGATTGCGATCAATGAGAAAAACTTTTCGTCCAGGACTAAAAGTATTTTTTGAAAAATTTGGTGAAGGAGAAATTGTGTCGGGTGGTTTTTCAAAAATTATTTCTTTAATTAATGTAGCAGAATCCGTTGATTGGAAAAATGAAGCGTATCATTTATTAACTAGCAGATTACATCAAGAGGCGATGATTATTTTAGAAAATTTATCAGCTAAGATTTTTTATAAACAACAAAAAATTAGAGAAATTTCAGAAGAAGTTTTTCGTCGAGTGGCACAAAAGGGAGATCAAAATATTATT
Organism: uncultured Candidatus Saccharibacteria bacterium; assembly: GCA_964476105.1. GTDB lineage: Bacteria > Patescibacteriota > Minisyncoccia > Minisyncoccales > Staskawiczbacteraceae > VGLO01. The sequence continues at coordinate 2,655 of CAYYYT010000015.1, forward strand.
TTTGAAGGAGATCCTTCTTGGAAATTAACACTAGCAGGACCCGTGGCATCTATTGTGGCTCAAAAATATGGGAAGCCAACGTTCATTTTTAAAAAAATGGAAGGTGAATCTTGTGGGTCAGTGCGAAGTCTGGGAGAGGGAGAGAATGCTGTAGATGCTATGAAGACTTGTCAGGACTTTTTAATTACCTATGGTGGGCACGCCAAGGCAGCGGGGTTTCGCGTAAAAAATGAAGATTTAGAAAAGTTTAAAAAAAATCTAGCGGATTTTTTTATGAAGCATAAATCATGAAGCCTGAAACATATCACGAAAAATTAAAAAGCAAAATGGATTATTTTGTTCACTCTGTATATAAAGTTAGCAAATCATTTCCAAAGGAAGAATTATTTGGAGTAACTTCTCAAATAAGAAGATCTTCTTTATCTGTGATATTAAACTATATAGAAGGTTATGCTAGAAATAAAAATAAGGTTCACAAAAACTTTTTAGAAATTTCTTATGGTTCATTGAAAGAATCAATCTATTTACTAGAATTTTCTAAAGAAGAAAGTTATTTAAGTGAAAAAGAATATGGCGAAATTATTAAAATAACTGATGAAATTGGAGCAATGTTGTGGGCTATAATTAGGAAGTTATAGCACTTTTATGCTTTATGTTTCATGTTTTATGTTTTATGAATTATATTATGTATACTGACGGCGGTTCTCGCGGTAATCCCGGAAAGGCGGCGGTGGGATTTGTTATTTGCGATGAAAATGGTCAGGTGATAAAAAAAATGGGGGAGTATTTGGGAAACCCCTTTACCAATAATGAAGCCGAATATCATGCGGTTATTTTGGGTCTAAAAACATTGCTGGCGATGCCAGAATTGGTTGCTAAGGAAACAATGCTGGAAGTTCGTAGCGATTCTCAGCTTTTGGTAAATCAAGTTTCGGGAACTTTTAAAATTAAACAAGAGCATATTCGCGCCTTTGTGGTAACCATTCACAAGCTCATTGAACAATTTGGATCTGTAAAATTTATTGCTATTCCGCGTGAACAAAATAAAATAGCTGATGCTTTAGTAAATCAAGCACTTGATGCGCAAGGGTAGGTAATTTGAAAATATTTTGCAACAAAAAATTCGCCCGAGGGCGAATTTTTTGTTAGACAAGCAAGACTATAAGCCGAATTCTGTATCACCGCGCCATAGCTTTTAAGGGCGAAGGCGGGCTTAGTGATTATCTATCTGGGATAAATATCGCTATTTACCTCTGGCGAACTACTTTTAACTGATAAGAATTATGAGATTCCTTTCAGCTTTGTTCTTGCACCCAATAAGGATTTAGCCGTTTCATTTTTACATTGCTGTAAAACTTACCCTGACGGGTACCGCAACCTTTCGGTTTTGGCGTCACTGTTCGCACCTCGTGCATTACTGCAGACGGCGGTTAGCCGCTACTATTTTATCTGTCTTGCGACGCGATGGTGTTCGGACTTTCCTCTAATAACTTGCGTTACTAGTAATCACTCATCTTGCTTGTCCATATTTAAAGTATCATTTTTTAAAAGTATTGTCAACTTTGTAAAAAGGGTTAAAAATGGTAAAATAGCGCTATGAATCCAATGCCAAACCAGGGGAAAAATTTAGTGATTGAAGTTGATGGTGTTAAGTTTGAACGCTATCCGGTTAAAACTAAATTAATCACTCCAGAAGATAAAAATATCGCTTTGATTGTGCATCAGTATGCATCGCCTTTTTTATTGCCGGGAGATATCCTTTTTATTAGCGAAAAGGCGGTGGCGGTAACGCAAGGCCGAAGCTATCATCTTGATGATATTAAGCCAGGTTTTTTTGCGCGCACACTTTCAAAATATGTTTTAAAAACTCCGGTTGGTATTGGTTTGGGTAGTCCACAAACGATGCAACTTGCTATTGAAGAAGTGGGGCTTTTGCGAATTCTGCTAGCAGCGGTAATTGGCGCTCTAGGAAAATTGTTAGGAATTCGTGGATTGTTTTATGTGATTGCTGGTGATGGTGCACGCTCTATTGATGGAGCGGTACCGTATGCAATTCCGCCGTACAATCAATATGTTTCCAAGGGGCCAATAAATCCCAATGAAGTTGCTTTGGAAATTTCTAAGAAAACTGGCACGCCAGTAGCAATTGTTGATGCGAATGATTTAGGAGTAAATATTTTAGGCGTTACTCATGGAATAAATTCAAAACTTATTGCAAAAATAATCAAAGATAATCCTTTGGGGCAAACGGATGAGCAAACACCCGTTGGAATTATTCGAAAGATTTCATTATGAAGCGGATCCTAAATTTTCAAACAAAATCAGTGACGATTGCCTCAATTATTTTGGCAGTTTTTTATGTAATTTCGGCGGCACTAGGACTCTTGCGAGATCATTTTTTAGCAAGCAGAATTGGCACGGAAAAATTAGATATTTATTATGCCGCGTTTACGATTCCTGATTTAATTGGTCTGCTGATGATTTTTGGCGCTATTTCAGCGGCTATTATTCCTATATTTACGCAGTACTGGGAGAAGTCAGAAGCGGAGGCTTGGGAATACACTTCGATACTTCTAAATGTTTTTTTAACCTGTTTAATTTTAGTTTGCGGTGTCTTTATTATTTTTGCACCATTTTTTGTAAAACTTATTACTCCCGGATTTTCGCCCGAAAAACAAGTCGCGACAGTAACACTGATGCGCATAATGTTTTTAAGCCCAATTATTTTGGGAATTAGTAATATTATTAGTGGGATTTTGCAGGTCTTTCACCGATTTTTAGTAACGGCACTAGCGCCCGTTATGTATAACCTAGGAATTATTATCGGAATTATTTTTTTGGTTCCATATTTTGGATTATTAGGATTGGCATTCGGTGTGATTCTTGGTGGATTGCTCCACTTGGCAATTCAGATTCCGGCATTTTTACATTCAGGTTTTAGATATCAACCATTATTTAATGTAAAGCATCAAGGAGTAAGAAGAACACTGGCTTTAATGATTCCGCGTTCACTTGGTTTGGGTGCTGGTCAAATTAATACCATTGCTACAACTACAATTGCTTCAACACTGATTGCTGGTAGTATTGGTGTTTTTACTTTGGCAAATAATTTATCAAATATGTTGATTAGCATGTTGGCAGTTTCTCTTTCAACAGCAATCTTCCCATCACTATCACGTTCGTATGCCAAAGAAGATGCCGGAGAATTTAGTCGTAAATTTTCTTCAGCTTTTTTGCAACTTTTATTTTTAAGCTTACCAGCTTCAGTAGCGCTGTTTTTCTTGCGTGCCCAAATAGTCAGGGTGGTTTTAGGAACCGGTAGGTTTAGTTGGATAGATACGCGTTTAACCGCTGCTTGCTTGGGAGTTTTTGCGATTGGAATTTGTTTTCAAGGGCTTATCTTTTTACTTTCAAAAACATTTTACGCTGCCCATAACACGAAAATCCCTGCGGTGCTTTCTGTTCTGACAGTTGCTTTAAATATTGCCCTAAGCTTATTCTTTGTTTGGCTCTTAAATGCCCACGGTTGGTTTTTTACTTTAGTGCAAAACGGACTCAAACTCGAAGGCGTTGAAAATATTAGCGTGATTGCACTAGCACTTTCATTTTCGGTAGCAGGAATTATGGAAGCCTTATTGCTCTTATATTTTGCTTATCGATATTATCAAGTATTTAATTTGACCTTGCTCTGGCAATCGCTTTCTAAAATGATTGTTAGTGCGACGGGAATGGCTGTGGTTATTGTTTTGGTGCGTCAATTATTGGTTTCGTCTAATATCATAACGCTCCAGAGTTTTTGGGGTGTTTTGCTTCAGTTAGTTTTATCGGGAGCCCTGGGTGTTATTGCATATTTTGCTTTTTCTGCTATCGTAAAGTCACCAGAATTAAAGTTAATTAAATCATTTCTGTTAAAAAAATGAGCCAGTCTCATATTAGAAACTTTTGTATTATTGCCCATATTGATCATGGAAAGTCCACGCTAGCGGATCGACTTTTGGATATGACTAAAACCGTAATGCATAGCAAAATTACGGCGCAGTTTTTGGATTCTATGGAATTGGAAAAGGAAAAGGGAATTACCATTAAATTAAAACCGGTGCGAATGCACTACGCCTATCAGGGCAAGGAATACATTTTAAACTTAGTAGATACGCCCGGACACGTGGATTTTGCTTACGAAGTTTCTCGTTCTCTCGCTGCGGTAGAAGGAGCTATTTTATTGGTTGATGCAACGCAGGGAATTCAGGCGCAAACTTTGGCGAACATTGATTTAGCTCGCAAACAACAATTAACCATTATTCCCGTAGTTAATAAAATTGATATGCCGGCAGCGCGCATTGAAGAATCGTGCGAAGAATTAGCCAATCTTTTAGGAATTATGCCAGAAGAGGTAATTCAAATTTCGGCAAAAAGCGGATTAAATGTTGAGCAGGTTTTGCAAGCTATCGTAGAAAAGATTCCTTCGCCAGAAGTAAAAAATGCTGGCGCAGAAGAAAAGCCATTTCGTGCTTTGATTTTTGATTCAACCTATGATTCGTTTAAGGGTGTATTAGCCCTTGTGCGTGTGGTTGATGGATCAATTCGCGACCGAGAAAAAATTGAACTTTTAGCAGCTCAAACCCAAACCGAAGTGAAAGAGCTTGGATATTTGGTACCATCACTTGTGCCTCAACAAGAAATTTTGACGGGAGAAATTGGTTATATTGCTACGGGAATTAAAGAGCCAGGTAAGGTTCGCGTGGGTGATACAATTACTAAAATTCAACCACCAAATGCTCCTAAAATCGAACCGCTTTCTGGATACGCTGAACCCAATCCTATGGTGTTTGCCAGTTTTTATCCAGAAAATCCAGAAGATTTTGATTTATTGAAAGTAGCGCTTTCAAAACTAAAACTACAAGACCCAGCTTTAGTGTACGAAGCGGAAATGAAAGAAGCTTTGGGACGCGGTTTTCGCTGTGGATTTTTAGGAACCTTGCACGTAGAAATTATTTCAGAAAGATTGGAGCGAGAATTTGGATTAGGGCTTGTCATTTCAACGCCATGCGTAATTTATAAAATTTTTGATAAAAAGAATGAAGAGAGTTTGGTGTATTCGGCATCGGATTGGCCAGATTCAAGCACTATTGAACGCGCCGAAGAACCATGGGTTCTTTTGGAATTAATTGCTCCCGCTAATTATTTGGGCAAATTAATGGAAGTGCTAAAAGATGTTAAGGGAAATTATTTGGAAACCAATTACTTAACTCCAGAGCGCGCTATGATTACCTATGAAACACCGCTCCGTGCGATTGTAGCAAACTTGTATGACAAAATTAAATCAACTAGTCAGGGTTACGCTTCACTGAATTATAAAATGGTTGGTTATCGACCAGCGAAATTGGAGAAGCTAGAAATTTGGATTGCTGGTCGCGCCGAAGAAGCTTTCAGTAGAATTGTAGCGGTTGATGACGCTTATCCTGAAGGAAAAAAATTAGTAGAAAAATTAAAAGAAGCTTTGCCAACCCAGCAATTTACGGTAGCGCTTCAGGCAGTGATTGGTGGAAAAATTATTGCTCGCGAAACTATTTCAGCACGTCGCAAGGATGTGACGGGTTACTTGTATGGCGGTGACAAGAGTCGCAAGAAAAAATTGTTAGAAAAGCAAAAGAAAGGTAAGGCACTTTTAAAAGAGAAGGGAAGAGTTAATGTGCCAAGTAAAACTTTCTTAGAAATTTTTAGAGCCTAGAAAACTGCTCCCGCCGGAGCAGTTTTTTATTGACATCTTCAGGTAAAAAAAGTATAAGTAACCAAAGATTCTTGGTTCCTTGTCAATCATTTTTAAGAGGTGACTTGTGGTCAATGTTTATGTTGTCTGCCGTGAAGGGAATCCGTTTTACGAAAAATATCTGCAAAATCTTTCGGGAGATCAGGTAAGGGTTGTGGGATTTTATCTGACGCCAGAGAGATTGAGAAATGATTGTTCTCAATATGTTTTGGGTCATGCTTTAGCAAATGCAGATCTTTTGGAAACAAATTTGATTCTCTGTGAAAGTAGTCTTTGTAATACCACAAACATTAATGTTTCTCACAAGATGGGAATGCGTGTTGTTGATTTGGAGATGCTTTTTGCTGGACAGATTAATAAATTTTTAAATAACAAAAGCGTTGCGGAGGGTTTTCGCTGGTTGGCTCGCAAGATTGCTGGAGCTCAAGAAACCAGAGAGATCATCATTTTTAGCACAGAGCTTTTTGATGCTCCGCTTGGAGGCTTAGATGGTCAGTTGGAACATGACCGCACGCCTTCAAAAATAAATACGGCGTGGGTTTATGATCAGCTTAATCGGGTTTTTCCGGTGGTCTCAAAAGAAATTGTGTCTGATCCGGATTTTTTTGAAGGAAGATTCTCGGGATTACAAGCAACCACACTTTTGCTTACCGGCGGAAGAATTTGGGATCGCAAAAGAAATAATACTTCAGCAAGGTTTTTCCCCTTACCGTTTTCTGCCGCATCGGTGGAGTTGGTGTTGGTAAATCCCTTGGCATTTGATTATTCTTTGGATCAGTTGCGTGCGGATATTGTAAGCTTTAGCGAATATCCTCTTAAGAAATAAATCCTCATTCCTGTGGCGGTTTTCGTCGCAGGATTTTTTTTATAAAAAATGTGATATACTAGGGTAAGAAATTAATTTAAAAAACTATGAAATCACTTATGCATCCGGGGTCAAAATTATCAAGATTCTTTTTCTTTATAGCTGGAATTACTGCCACTATTGCATACCGAATCACGCCATTTTTAAATCCAATGTGGGTTAAAATCGCTTGGTACACGGGAACGGTTGGTTTTATTTTGTATTTTTCACACCGCGCCCATGTTGAATATAAGCGCGCTAAATTGGTAAAAGAA
>CAYYYT010000016.1:0-9321 GCA_964476105.1 uncultured Candidatus Saccharibacteria bacterium
GTAGAGCGCGGATTCTTAGAAGTAGAAACACCGGTCTTGGAAATTACGACTGGAGGTGCTGATGCCAAGCCATTTTTAACGCATCATAATGCTATGGATTTGGATGTCTATTTACGAATTTCTACCGGAGAATTGTGGCAGAAAAAATTAATGGTGGCGGGTTTTGAAAAAACTTTTGAAATTGGCCGACAATTCAGAAACGAAGGTATGGACGCCGAACACTTGCAAGATTACACGCAAATGGAATTTTATTGGGCGTACGCTGATTATAAAGATGGTATGAAATTGGTAGAAGAATTATACAAACATGTCATCAAAAAAACCTTTGGTACTTTAAAGTTTACCATTCGTGGATTTGAAGTTGATTTTTCCAAGAAGTGGGAAATCTATGATTATCGCACGATGATTAATAAATACGCCAAGATTGATATTTTTGAAGCTAGTCTGCCGGAAATGGAAAAGCAAATTCAAAAATTGGGCATTACTTACGATAAACAAGGGTTCAATAAAACTCGCGCCATTGATAATTTGTGGAAATATTGCCGAAAAAATATCGCCGGCCCAGGATTTTTGGTAAATTTACCGATTGATGTTTCACCGTTAGCAAAACGCGATGTGCAAAATCCAAAAATTGCTCAGCGTTTTCAAGTTATTTTGGCGGGGTCAGAAATGGGCAATGGTTACAGTGAATTAAATGACCCAGAAGATCAAGCCGAAAGATTTGCCGAACAACAAAAACTGCGAGAAAAAGGGGATGAAGAAGCGCAAATGTTTGACCATGACTTTGTGGAAGCTCTAGAATACGGTATGCCACCAACTTGCGGATTTGGATTATCAGAACGATTATTTAGCTTTTTAATGGACAAACCAGCTCGAGAAGCGCAAATTTTCCCATTGATGAGGCCTAAGGGTTAGTATTTTGTATTTAGTATAAAGTATTGAGTATAAAAATCGCCCTGAACTCCGCGTGGAGTTCAGGGCGATTTTTTGTAAAAAAAAGAGAGCGGCCGCGTGGGTCGCTCTTTAATAGATGTTTATGTCAGGTTAAATCTCTTCGCTTAAGTGACAGTTTCGGCACGTTTTGACTACTGCTCTTGGATGAAGTGGCGTTGAGTAGTCAAGTTTACTTGAGCAGCACCCTGAACAACGCGGTGTGTTTACAATAATGCCTAAGATTACTGCCGCAAAGCAAGGGAAAAAAGCAATTAATATTAGCTTTTTGCTAAGACTCGAATTTTCCACCAATGATCCAATAATCCACATTAGGATTAGTGGTATGATCGTGATTGTAAAAAGCAGAACTACATTAATTATTGCTCTATTTTTTACTAAGAACTTTTCCATTTTTTCTCCGATGCGAAAGGTGTGAAGATTTGATTTGTGCTGGCTATATAATATTTCATAAATTACAATTTGTCAATGTCCGGCAATTCATTTTTTTGTAAAAAAAGAGCCCCGGCGACGATGTGTCGCAAGGGCTTTGGCTTGCGTACTGTGAGTAAGGTGTTATCTTCCTAGAATTTTTTTCATTTCTTGGGAAAACTTTTTGAAGGGAACTGTCGCCTGACTGCTAAAGTATTTCGGGCTTGTTAGCATAACCTTGATGATCTGATCTTGTTTTTCGTAGCTAAATATAATTTCAAGACCTTCGGCTCTGGTTAAGGCTTTGGCACAAGCAATCTCCACGCCACTTTCAATAGTATATGAACCACCCTGAAATAGCAGCGAACTATTGACATCAAAGTCAGGGAGATGCTCAAGTGGCATTGTGTGATCCATTTCAATATTGAAATAGTATCCCTCTTTGCTGGTGTCTTGGTTCTCAATCACCACAAAAACTCGAATGTTTGGTTCCTGGTCAGGCATGAGCGCCATCGCAATTGAAACAAACATGTCTTTTTGCCAATTTTTTGGAAATCCTTTTTCAAAAACTATTTTTTTAACTTCAAGAACGTCAATGTTTCTTACTACGAGTCGACGCTGAGATTTTTGCTTTGCCACGATTAACCCCTTGTGAAAAAAGAAAGAACTTTTACGCAAAATATATTTTATATTATTTATTTTTATTTGTCAATGTTTGGCAAATTCAGTTTTTTGTAAAAAAAGAGAGCGGCCGCGCGGGTCGCTCTTTTAGTTGTTTTTCTTTCTCCGTGATTTCCTTATTGAGGCTTTAATGCAATAATAAGAAAGGCGAAATTTTCCACCGCCTTCTAATGATATCCAGTTTTTGCAATTAGGACAGCTTTTAACAATAGTATCATTAATTCCTTTAGACTCTTCTAGTTTTAGAGAATTTCCATGCCAACCACATCGACAGGTGAAAAATACTTTCGTCATAACTAGCTCCTCGTGAAAAAAAGAACAACTTAAATACTACATATATTTTATATGATTATTAATAATTTGTCAATATGTGCCCAAATTGGTTTTTATGTAAAAAAAGAGCGCTGAAGTCCGGTGACGACAGCGCTTTTGAGGTTTTGTGACGATTTTCACCAGCCAAGACTGGCAAAAGAGCGTCCTTGAGCTATGCAGAGCTCAAGACTAAGCCATTCCTCTTCATCTCCATTAACAAATGTCCATATGCAACCCTTATTATTTTGTGAGATAGTAATAAATAAAGCCGATGGCGTAATTTCATGGCAAGTAACCACAGCTGAGCCATCACTAAGTAGAAAGTGAGCTACCTTTGAAACCTTGGCGTAAACATATTTACCCGCTTCATTTATTCCTAGATGAATTTCTTCACCAATTCTAGGAGCAATTTCTCTGTCACAACATTTTGCTTGCATGGTTAAATTTACTTTTCCACGCGTGGACAATTGAAGCCATATAGTAGCCATGTTTTTTCCTGATGTTGGGCGACTTATATTAAAATGAACTAAGAAACTATCTGAAATTTAACACAATAGAGGTGATTCGTCAAGAAGTGATTGTGCAAAAAAAGAGCCCCGGCGACGATGTATCGCGGGGCTTTGGGCTGAATTAGGCTTTATGAGAGCCTTGATTGTGGCGACGATAGTAGTGCCGAATAGCAAACCAATATCGCAATGTGCTTGTTATGTCTGCGAATTTATCGCGTATCGTGAATTCTGCGCATCTAAAGCAGTACTGATTTTCGTTGACGTGCCAACGATTTGGATGGCTGACGTCTTCAGTTTTTTCTTCCCAGTTAAAGGTCTTTCTTGACCCGCACTTACGACATTTTATCGGCGGGTTGCAGATGAACCAAACTGTAACTAGCGATAAGAGTATGAAGCTAGTTAGCACCAAGTAGGGAAGGATCGTTTCCACTTTTTCTCCGATGCGAAAGGTGTGAAAATTTGATTTGTGCTGGCTATATAATATTTCATAAATTACAATTTGTCAATGTATGGCGAAAGTTATTTATGTAAAAAAGAGCCCCGGCGACATATCATCGCCGGGGCCTGAAAAAAGAGTCGCAGGTTGGATTTTGCACCAACTCTAATCCTTACCACCACAATAGGCAAGACATCGTGAAGAAACTATCATGGAAGAGGACTAGCTTCTCGGGCTCAGGAGTTTAAGCCACTGCGACCCCTCGCTAGAGTGAAATATAGTGTGTTTGACGCCTTTTGTCAATGGGTTGCTGGTGAGGTTAAAATTTAGTATCATAAAAGTCATAAAGCCTAAACTTTACGTTAGCGATTAATTAGTAATAGGGTTTTTAAAAATTATGTTAGACATTAAATTTATTCGAGAAAATCCCGATATTGTTAAAAAAGCGATTAGCGATAAAAGTAGTAAGGTAGATCTTGATGCGTTTTTGGTATTAGACGCTAAAAGAAGGGAATTGATGACTAAAACGGAAAACCTGCGCGCCAGTCAGAAAAAATTAGGTAAAGATAATATTGATGAGGCTAAAAAAATCAAAGAAGAAATACGAGAGCTTCAAGTTGTTCTTGATGAAACTGAAACTAACTGGAAAACGGTTTTAAAACAAATTCCTAATATTCCTGCCAGTGACGTGCCGGTGGGTCATAGCGAAGAAGAAAATCAGGTTATTAAAAGCATTGGTAAAAAGCCAGTTTTTGCTTTTCCGCCAAAAAATCACGCAGAGCTTGGTGAATTATTGGGGCTCATTGATAAAGAGCGAGCGGCTAAAGTGACTGGCGCGCGCTTTGCCTATTTGAAAGGACCTTTGGTTCAGCTTCATTGGGCGATTATTCAATTTGGCATTTCTGTTTTAACTGATGAAAAAATCTTGGCCAAGATTGCTAAATCCGCCAAATTAAACGTAAGCACCAAGCCATTTGTACTGGTTCTGCCTCCCTTAATGATTCGCACCGAGCCTTATGATGCGATGGATCGGCTTGAACCTCGTGATGAACGCTATAAAATTGAAGGCGAAGATTTGTGGCTTCAGGGTAGCGCGGAACATGTTTTGGGAACCATGCATATGAACGAAATTTTAGAAGAAAAAGAATTGCCCGTGCGATATGTTGGTTATGCGACCAGTTTTCGAAAAGAAGCTGGTACTTATGGCAAAGATATGGAAGGAATTATTCGTATGCACCAGTTTGATAAATTAGAAATGGAAAGTTTGACTACGAAAGAAGATTCACTTGCGGAACATTATTTTATGGTGGCGATTCAAGAATATTTGATGACGCAATTAGGCTTGCCCTACGAAGTTGTTTTAAAATGCACGTTTGATATTGGAAAACCTAACGCGCGCGGAGTGGATATTAATGTTTGGTTTCCGGGGCAAAATAAGTATCGGGAAACTCATACGGCTGATTATATGACGGATTACCAAACAAGGCGCCTTGATACGCGCGTGCGTCGCAATGGAGCACTGGAATTGCTTCACACCAACGACGCCACCGTTTTTTCTCAAAGACCTTTGATTGCAATTTTGGAAAACTATCAACAAAAAGATGGAAGCGTGAAAGTGCCAAAGGTATTGCAAAAATATACCGGATTTAGTGTGATAAAACCCACAGCTGGCTTAAAATAATTATCGGGCAAGTAATACGATGATCGAAAAAAAAGTAATAGCAAAACATATTGAAACGCATTATAAAATGTTTGGTAAGGGCAAGCCTTTGTTGATTTTGCATGGTTGGCCTTCGAGTTCCGAAAAATGGATTGGTATTGGAAAAGAATTAGCCGAACACGGATTTTTAGTGGTTATTCCTGATTTGCCTGGGTTTGGTTCTACGCCAGCACCAGCGACGCCGTGGAGTCAGGGAGATTATGTGCAATGGATGCAGGAATTTGTTGATGCTTTGCCAGAATTTAAAAAAGAATTTTATTTATTGGGACATTCTTTTGGTGGTAGTTTGTCAGCGCGCTTTGCGATTAAATATAATCAGCGCTTAGAAAAATTATTTTTAGTGGCAGCTTCGTGTATTAGAAAAAAGACTTTGCCCAAAGATGTTTCTTCGCGAATTTCAAAAATCGTAAAAAAACTTTCATTTATTCCGTATTATCGTTTGATTCGTAAAGCGATGTATAAATTTGTTTTTAAGAAGAGCGATTACGCTAACATTGAAGGTGTGATGAAAGAAACGTATTTGAAAGTGATTGCGGATGATTCTTCGCAGAAATTGTATTTCATTAAAGTGCCAACCATTATTTTGTGGGGAGATAAGGATACTTCTACGCCCATTGATGACGCCCGATTTATCAATAAAAAAATTCAAAATTCAAAGCTAATTATTATTCCTGGTGTTGGACATTCCGTGCAACTTGAAGCACCAGAAATATTGATTCAAAAAATTCTTGAGAATGTTTAATCCTCAAATTCTCGCTTACAGTGTGTATTTTTTCTGGTCGTTTAAAACGATTAAACTTGTGTTGTTTTGGATTTATCTTTGGCAACTTAAGTCGTACCACTTTGGAAGATTTATTGATCATTTCAGAACCTATAAGGGAAAATTACTGATTTTCAATCCTTTGCTGGCGATAAAATTACTGCTTTTGGTGACACTTTATTTTTGGCCAATAAGTGCTTGGGCATTGCTTTTGGTTTATTTTGTAGAATCAATTCAGTTTTTACGCTCTCTTGTAAAAAACCGTTTTAAAAAACCCGTTTTTACTGCCAAGGCGATGATGCTTTTAGCGGTTACTTTGATACTCTTTTTGGTCTCTGGTTGGATAATGCTTTTGCCTTGGAAATTATTGTGGCTTGATGTTCTTACTCCTTTGATTGTCTCAATAGTTGTTTTGCTGATTGAGCCAGTCTTTGTTGTTTTAAGAAATCGTACCTTAAAAAGAGCGCGGGAAAAGTTGATGCGCTACAAGCATTTAAAAGTAATTGGTGTTACGGGAAGTTATGGTAAAACATCAACTAAGGAATTTTTAACCACCATTTTATCATCTCAATTTAACGTTTTAGCAACTCCGGAACATAAAAATTCCGAAATGGGAATTGCGCAAACTATTCTAGAAAATTTAAATGGCAAGCACGAAATTTTTATCGTGGAAATGGGCGCCTACAATAAAGGGGGGATTAAGTTATTATGCGACATGGTTCAGCCTTCTATTGGCATTGTTACGGGCGTAAATCAGCAACACTTATCAACTTTTGGTTCTATGAAAAATTTACTTTCGGCTGAAGGTGGTGGGGAATTGGCTGATGCATTAAAAGAAAAAGGGTTGTTGGTGGTAAATGGTAACAATAAACACTGCGTTGATTTGTATAAAAATTTTTCTGGTAGAAAGAAAATGTATTCTACTCAGCACGATGTTTTAATGGGGGATTTATGGACAGAAGATATTAGTGTTAAGGAATACGGAGTTTCATTTGTGACGGTTTCCAAGGAAAAATATCTACAGTCATTTTGGGTTCCTGTATTGGGAAAACAACAAATTCAAAATTTATTGGGCGCCATTTTGGTTGCCAAAGAATTGGGTATGAGTTTTGAAAAAATAAGCGAATCAGCTAAAACGATTCGCCAATCACAGGGTGGTATGACGCTTAAAAAAGGCGTACACGGCATTTTCTTAATCGATTCGTCGTATTCATCCAATCCCGATGGCGTTATAGCAGATTTAGATTATTTGAGTGTTTTTTCTGGTAACCCTTCGACTTCGCTCAGGGTAAAAAAAGTAGTTGTGATGCCCTGTTTAATTGAACTTGGTAAAGACGCCAAGCAAGTGCATACGATGATTGGTAAAAAAATTGCACAGGTTTGTGATTTAGCCATTATTGCTAGCAGGGATTATTTTTCAGCCCTGCAAGAAGGCGCGCTCACTGAAGGTATGAAAGCAGAGCAGATTTTATTATGCGATAATCCGGTGGAACTTTACCAATTAATTACTACGCACTGTAAATCTGGCGATGTAGTTTTATTGGAGGGTCGAGTACCAGAAAAAACAATTCATTTATTAGAAGATGTCAAAAAATAAATTTCAACCCATTTCTATTTCACTTTCGCCTAACGTTCAAAAAGACGATGTGGTTTTGGCCTGGAAATTATTATTTCAATTTTGGAAATGGAAGCGGGGGAGCGCTATTGAAGAATTAGAAAATGAATTCAAAAAATACTTAGGCGTAAAACACGCAGTTTCATTTAATTCTGGTCGCTCAAGTTTGTTTGCTATTTTATCGGCTTTAAAATTGCCTAAGCAAAGCGATGTTTTGCTTCAAGCATTTACCTGTAATGCCGTGGCAAACCCTATTTTGTGGGCAGATTTAAATCCAGTTTATATTGATTGCGAAGATGATTTTACGATGAGTCTTGAATCTCTGGAAAAAAAGTTACAGGGGAAGAAGGTGGTGATTGTTCAGCACACTTTTGGTACGCCAGCCCGCGTAAAAGAGATTATTGATTTGGTGAAAAAGAATCAAGGCATTGTTATTGAAGATTGTGCACACGCCTTAGGCGGGAAATTTCAAAATCAATTTTTAGGCACGATGGGCGACGCATCCTTTTTTAGTTTTTCACGAGATAAAGTAATTTCTTGTGTTTATGGCGGTATGGCAGTTACTAATAATGATGCGCTTGGCGCCGAACTTAAAAAGTTACAAAAGTTATACGGAATGCCAAGTTTCTTTTGGATTAAACAACAATTACTACATCCGGTATTTTTGCACTACATTATCTTGCCCCTTTATAACTTTTTTGATTTAGGAAAATTATTTTTAGTTGTTTCTCAGTGGCTTCATATTTTGTCCAAAGCCGTTTCTTGGAAGGAGAAAAGGGGATTGCGTCCTGATTATTTTCCGCGCGCATTGCCCAATGCGTTAGCCTTACTGGCGCTTAATCAATTTAAAAAATTAGAAACTTTTAATGCTAACCGCCAACGCATTGCCCAAATATATTATAAAGCTCTGGCAGATTCTCAGTTTGGTTTGCCCAAACAGGACGGTATTTTTCTGCGCTTTGCAATTACGCATCCGCGCGCTCACGAAATTTTATACGAAGCTTGGCACCAGGAAAATATGCTTTTGGGAGATTGGTATACCAGTGTGATCGCACCATTTGATACTAAGTTAGAAGAAGTGAAATATAAAATAGGAATGTGTCCGAATGCTGAACGACTGGCGCAAAGAACTTTAAATCTGCCAACCCATATCACTTTAACCGAACAAGAAATAAATCGCGTAGTAGCATTTTTGAAAAAACAGTAATAAAAAAGCCCGGCGTCAAAATGACGCGCGGGCACGGGTTACTTTCCAGAGACTGTGGTTCGTAAGTTGAGCATGATTTCAGAAGGCTCAACAGAAAGGCATTGTAAAACCTGCGACTTGAATGTTTCGACGATCTCCTTGATGGGAGTTGATGGCGCAAAACTGTTGCGCCCAATAATGGGATTTTCAGTATTCCCATCAACAATAGCCTCGCAAACAATTTCAATGTTATTCGTATTCACAGAAGCTCCTTTGTCGCACTGCGACGGCAATGAAAAGTGGTTTGAATTTCCCTGCCTAGTATCATATAATTTAAAGATAGTAATGTCAATTATTTATGGAAGTTAAAGTTATTGAACACAAAAAACAATGGGAGGATTTTTTGGCAGGATGTTTTGAAAAAACATTTTTGCAGTCTTGGGCGTGGGGGGATTTTCATCAATCTATGGGAAATTCGGTTTGGCGTTTTGGATTTTTTGAAGAAGGCGCTTTAATTGCCGTGGCTTTGGTGGTAAAAATATCTGCGCGCCGGGGAAGTTTTTTGTTGGTTCCGCATGGGCCAGTACTTAAATCAGAAATTCACGAAATTAAAAAAGAAGTCGTAAAATTATTGAAAGAAAAATTATACAGTTTAGCAAAAAAAGAAGCTGTTGATTTTATTCGTATTTCTCCTATTTTTAAACGCACGCCAGAAAATGAGGCAATTTTTAATGAATTAT
>CAYYYT010000017.1:0-9032 GCA_964476105.1 uncultured Candidatus Saccharibacteria bacterium
TACCCACTGCCCCCCAAATAAACCAAGAAGCTCTACTTGGTTTAGTATATCCTTTTAAAATTGCAACAATATAAAGAAGATACGCAGAAAAAGAAAAAAACCCAGCCATAATTCCCGCGATCATTCCAAAATTCATATTTTATGAGTATCTTAATTTTAAAATAACCCACTAAGTAAAACTTGTGTTAGCATAAAAATTATCTAAAAAGTAATAAAAGCGCAGCGCCACCACCCATAATGTGATCTCCCTTAATAAGCCCAATCATATCTTTTTCATAATCATATACTTTCCCATCACCATGCACATCGCCGATATGTCTAGTTCCTTCAAAAACGCGACCACTTCCATCATAGCTACCAATTTTTATCCATTTTGCGTTTTGTACATCACCATTGTCTAGTATTCTACCAATCTTATTACCGGTAGCATTAAAAACATAGCCGTCTTGGCCTACTTTTCCTAATTTATGATTTGCTTCATCAAAAATATCTCCCACGAATATCAATTTTAAATTTATAATTTATAATATTAAATTATTTAACTTATTATACCCTTTTTGAAACAATAAGAAAATAATAATCAAGGCAAAGCCCGTCAATGCCATAATAGGAATTGAAATATATCCGAATTCAAAAACATAACGCTTTACACAAGAAACAAGAGTGCCACCGGCCTGACAATACGCGTCCAAGCCATTATTAAAGTAATAAATATAATTTTGGTATAAAGAAATAATAAAACCAATCACCGAAAGTGGCAGGGCATATTCCACAATTTTAACATCTTTTTTCCAGAGCGCCATTCCTAATAAAACAACTAGTGGATACATAAAAATTCGCTGAAACCAACAAAGTTCACACGGCGCAAAGCCAGCAACATTAGAGTAAAACAAACTCGCCAGCATAGAAATAACTGCTATCTTAAAAGCTATCAAAATCCCGTGTTTACTAAGATAATGCGCAACTGGTTTGAAACTTTCTTGGAGCAAAAAATACCAAACCAATACCAACGCAATGAAAATATGCGCTAAGATGGTTCCCAAAGACAATAATAATGTTACGGTTGAAATTAATTCCATATTATTGAGGTAATACGCAACCTGATTTATCGGCCAAAGCTTGCAAGCTCATTTCGCCTTCTTGCACACTCTTGTCGGCAAATACCCAGGTTGGATAGGTTGTTATTTTAGCATCTTTACAAATTTGAAGCTGTCCATTACTATCCTGCGTTGAGCACTCAGTGTAGGGTAAGTATTTTTTAGAATTTCCAAACAATGCTTTCTGATTTTGACAATGCGGACACCAAAAGGCTCCATAAAAAGTAGTACCTTTATTTGTTAAACATTGAGCAAAGCCATCTAATTTTCCCGGCTGATTTTCCTGCCAAACCATAAAGCCAATAATTGCTCCGATTATCACAAGAATAGTTGTAATAACGATAATTCCTGTTTTTGTTTTTGAATCCACCCCAGTAAAGAATTTTCATCGACAATATCTTGCACTGTCTTCTTAAAATTCTCAATTAATTATATGACCCGACCGTGAAAATTCTCACGGGGTGCCCCGTAAAAAGATTTTCTCTTTTGTTCGGGGCTTATGCCAATACTTATATTAACTTTTTTTGTATTTTTAACGCTTCGTCATCAATTAACTTTTTCCAGCCACAGTGTTCACATTTTGGGCTAGGCGAAGGAATTTCTGATGAATCTAGGCACTGTTTAATTTCTAAAATAGTTGGTTCAACCCACGAATCATTGCCAACATAGGGAATAATGGTTGTTTTAAATTCTAACCGATCATTAAAAGTTTTTCCATAACTTTTAATTCCATTGGCATACACAAAATATCCCACATCCGAAACCTTAAAGCCAAGTTTTCGGAAAATCCACTGATACACTTCAATTTGCCGTTTATACCCAATTTTATATTCGCCATTAAGTGATACTTCCCCATCCATACTCGTTGATTTGTAGTCAACAATGTGTAGTTCTCCTGTTTTAGTGTTTTGCCAAAGATCATCAATAATTCCATGTACTTGCAAACCAGTTTTTTCATGCAAAACCGATGCACCCGTTTTCTTACCTAAATCGTCGCGCCAGAGGTATAAATTTTCATGCCAATACGGAATTGCCTCAATTTGATAAGCTAACATTAATCGATGGGGCTTTTTTTGTTCTCGGAAAAGATCAAACTCATTTTTGAGCAAAATATCCACAGCGCTGTTGAGCGACCAACCCGGCATACTGGGGCGCGCAATACCAAATTTTCTATCTAAGTAAAAACACCTTGGACATTCCAAGAAAAAATCAATTTTGGAACGACTCAGATGAAAAGGTTCTTTCGAATCTGGACGATATAGGTTCGTTTTACGCTTGGGCATGCATTCACTATTCGGTCGTAGCTCCGTCAAACTTGTCAGCGGTATCAGCCATAGCATCTTCTTTCGTTACGTGCACGGTGTCCTTTAAGTGTTCTGGGCCAGAGTAAATCGTATAAAGCTTCATAAATCCTTCGGAAGAATTTACTACATTATGTTTTGCTCCCGCTGGTACTACAATCGCAAAGTCATCGGAAACTTCATGAGTAACGCCATCTAAAATCGCTTGACCCTTTCCCTGTTCAATTCTTAAAAACTGATCCACATCGTGCACCTCTTCGCCAATGTCTTCTCCTGGTTTTAGTGACATAACTACAAGCTGGCTGTGTTTTCCTGTGTAAACCACTTTGCGAAAATTTTCATTAGCAATAGTTTCTTGTTCAATGTTTGCAATATATCCTTTCATAATTTTATGCAATTTAATAATATACCTGTATTCTAACAAAATTAGAGAATACTGCAACAAAAAACGCCCGCAGGCGTTTTTTGTCTTAATCACTCAATGACTCAATGACCTAATCACTCACCTAGCAACACTTACACATTTTCATTTGTGCAGTTAATTTCATTAATCCCACTAAAATCACTAAAACTGGCCAAATTACGTTTACGGCTCCAGGAGTTAGAACTTCCCAGTTACCTAGTAAAAAGGTTAATCCCAAAAGCATAATAAGCACTGGCACCATTTTGTGGTGAGGACACTTACAGCTCTTACAAACGCACGTATTTGGTGTATTTTCCATAATATGTATAGATTAATTATTTTATATATCTATTTTACTACGCCAAGCAAATTAATACAACCAGAGACAATAATAAGAAACATCTATCAATCTAATTTTAAAAACCTTGATTTTTCTAGGGGGATTTGGTAATATAGTTTTATATTAAAACATTATGAAAACATACGAATTAACCTATATCATCTCTTCTGCGCTCGGCTCAACTGAGTCAGATAATCTAAGAAAAGACCTTGAAGACTTTATTACCAGCCAAGGAGGAACGGTAGTAAAATCAGAAAAAACATTAGCTCAGCCTTTGTCATATCCTATTAAAAAACAAAGTTCTGGATTTTTTGCTATTGTAACTTTCCAGGTAGCAGAAGAAAAAATTAAAGAAATTAAGGAAAAACTAGAAAAAGATACCAATGTATTGCGCCACCTTTTCTTAGTTAAAAAACCTGCAAAGGAAATGAAAGAACGACGCACTCGAAAGGCAAAACCAGCGACATCTACCATGGAAACAACCGAAAAACCAAAAAAGGATGAAGGAAAAGTAGAACTTGAAGAAATCAACAAAAAATTAGACGAAATGTTAAGCGAATAATATGAATTTAAACAAAGCATTTATATTAGGAAATATTACTCGTGACCCAGAAATGCGCGCAATGCCATCGGGTCAACAAGTCGCTTCTTTTGGAATTGCCACCAATCGGTTTTACACCGATGCGTCAGGACAAAAAAAGCAAGATACTGAATTTCACAATATTGTTTGCTTTGGGAAATTAGCCGATACTGCCTCTCGATATTTAACCAAAGGAGGACTCGTAATGATTGAAGGACGAATTAAGACAACCAGCTGGCAAGGAAATGATGGAGTTAAAAAATATAAAACTGAAATTATTGCTGAAAGTTTGCAACTAGGCCCTCGAATGACTGGTGGCCAAAGCACTGGACAAGCTTCAAATTTCCAGAAACCTCAAGCAACTTTTGCTAAAAACGTCGATTCAAGCGAAATACCTATTATTGAAGAAAACTACACTCCCCCAGCACCGATGAGTGATGAAGGAGAAATAGATGTCAAAGATATTCCTTTTTAAAAATTAATTAATAAAAAATATGTTCTGTTACTTTTGTCAAAAAAACATTAACGAAGTAGATTACAAAAACACCGAATTACTTTCTCGCTTTATTTCTGGATTTTACAAAATAAAACCAAGAAAAAAGACTGGACTTTGCTCACACCACCAAAGAAAAATTGCGACAGCAATTAAGCGAGCACGCCAAATGGGAATGATTCCTTATATGCCAGCATAATAAAGTTGCAAGCTATAAAGTTTTTAAAGTTTATAAAGTAAATAAAAAAACAGCGCGCCTCTGGCGCGCTGTTTTTATGTATTTTATTCTTCTTCAGGTCCAGATTCTGATTCCGACTCCGCTGTTTTTGCACCCGCTCGAATTTTTTCAATCGCTTCTGGATGTTCTTTTAAATAGATTCTAGCATTTTCAGTACCCACACCCATTTTTTCTCCATCAAGCGTAAAGGTATTGCCGGTTTGCTTAATAACTCCTGATAATAATCCCGCGCGCAAGGCATCGCTCGCCCGAGAAATTCCTTCGTTGTAATAAATATCAAATTCAGCCACCTTAAATGGCGCCGCTACTTTATTTTTAACCACTTTTGCCTTCACGCGGTTACCGACAATCTCATCTCCTGATTTAATTTGTGCGGTTCGCGATAAATTAATTCTCACTGAAGCATAAAACTTCAATGCCAAACCACCGGTAGTCGTTTCAGGATTACCAAACACCATACCAATTTTCATACGAGTCTGGTTAATGAAAATAATAATCGTATTAGATTTGGCTGCAATGGCAGATAATTTTCGGCAAGCTTGCGACATCATACGCGCCTGAAGCCCCATGTGTTGATCGCCAATTTCTCCTTCAATTTCTCGCTGAGGAGTCAGTGCTGCCACCGAATCAACCACAATCACATCCACATTTTTGCTGTTTACCAGCGTTTCTACAATCTGCAAAGCATTTTCCCCAGAATCTGGCTGAGAAATCAATAAATCGTCGATATTAACGCCTAGACGCTTAGCGTAATCAGGATCCATGGCGTGTTCGGCATCAATGTAGGCACACACTCCACCCTTCTTTTGAGCCTCGGCCACAATATGTAAGCACAAGGTTGTTTTTCCGGAAGATTCCGCGCCATAAATTTCAATAATTCTTCCCCGAGGAACTCCACCAACACCCAGCGCCAAATCCATAGAAATAGACCCTGTAGAAATGGCGTCCACATTCACTTTACTGGTTTCGGAAAGTTTCATAATCGATCCTTCGCCAAATCGCTCCTTAATTTCCTGTAACGCCGAAGTTAATGCCTTGTCATGCTTACTATCCGGTTCTTTTTTAAGTTCCTTTTTTTCTTTAGCCATAATTTTTAAAATTTCAAATTACAATAAATAAATTACAAAAAAAATTTAATTTTAAAATAAGAATCTGTTTATGATTTGTAATTTGTAATTTGGATTTTGTAATTTTCTAATTACACCTTTTTCCATTCATCGTCACTTTCTTCTTGAGGCACTTGCTCGCTTTCGTCAAATCCGCCTCCGCCACCAGGGTTGGTAATCGCTTCGGCATCTATTTTATCAGCATAGACTTCTCGGGGTTTAGCGCCATCAGCTGGTCCAACAATTCCTTTGTCTTCTAACATATCAATTAAGCGAGCGGCGCGCGAATAACCAATACGCAATCGGCGTTGCAAAAACGAAGCCGAAGCTTTTTTCGTTTCCAAAACAATGCGTTTAACATCTTCAAACAATGGATCGTCTTCGCCAAAGAAAGTTTCTCCACCACCGGCGCCCTCTGCTTGCTCAGTTCTTTCTAAGCTCTCTTTCAAACTTTCAATTAAGGCTGTTTGTGGTTCTTGCACCGCTTTATTTTGTTCACCTAGCCAATCGGTTACCTTCTTTACTTCTTTCTCCGAAACATACGGGCCCTGCACGCGTGTTAGTTTTGAACTCTTCGATGACAAGAAAAGCATATCTCCCATACCCAATAATTTTTCTGCTCCCGAAGTATCAATAACCGTACGCGAATCAACCTGTGAAGTAACCTGAAAACTAATTCGCGAAGGAATGTTAGCTTTGATTAAACCGGTAATAACTTCAACCGATGGACGCTGAGTTGCCAAAACCAAATGAATTCCTGTCGCACGCGCCATCTGCGCCAAACGCACAATACCAGCTTCCAATTCTTTTCCTTTGGCAGCCATCAAGTCCGCCAACTCGTCCACAATCAAAACAATATAAGGCAAAGCCTTTCCTTCGGCAATAACAGATTTATTAGAGTTGTAACTTTTGATGTTTCGGGTTGGAATTTCTGAAAACACCTCAAAACGGCGTTCCATTTCTTTGGCTAGCCATTGTAAAGCGTTAATCGTTTTTGGCGCGTCATAAATAACTGGGCACAATAAATGCGGAATTTCATTGTAATTTTGAAACTCCACGCGCTTTGGGTCAACCATGATCATTCGTAAATTTTCTGGCGTACTTTTATACAATAAACTTAAAATCAACGAATTTAAAAAGATGGTTTTTCCGGTTCCGGTTGCTCCAGCTACCAACATGTGAGGCATTTCTGATAAATCCGTATACACGGGCAAACCAGAAACATCTTTTCCTAAGGCAATTAACAAATGTGCTGGGTCCTGCTGATAAGTATTGTCTGCTACCAAATTTCTTAAAACCACGGTCGCGCGTACCTTATTTGGCACTTCAATTCCCACCAAAGATTTTCCGGGAATAGGCGCTTCAATTCTAATCGGGTGAGCCGCCAAAGCCAGTGCCAAATTATTAGAAAGCGTGGTAATTTTTGAAAGTTTTACACCTTCAGCGGGTTTGAAAGCATACTGAGTAACTGCCGGCCCTACATTTACTTCAGCCATTTCTACCGGGATGCCAAAATTTTCCAGTGTCTTTTTAATAATCAAAGAATTTTCTTTAATGTTTCCAGATTGTGGCACGGTTTCATTTCGGCTCAATAAATCAACGGGTGGCAAAGAGTATTTTCCCTTTTCTGTGGCAATCAGTGGCACGGATACAGCCTTAGGCTCTTTTGTCATATTATCTTTCACCTTAAACAAAGAAGGCTTAGCAGGTTTTTGTTCTGGTTTTTCTTCAATACCTTTAATTTTAAAGGTTGGCGCATCGGTGCTTTTTACAGCAGGAGCTGGAGCTTCTTTCTTTTCCTCTTCTGGGTTTTCTTGCCATACAAACTGCAAGAAAATAAACAAACCAATTAAAATAATGGTAGCAAAAACAATGTTGGCCACTAAAAGTCCAAATCCATTCACCAGCAACTTAGCAATCATGCCAAAAAGTCCAAGGTGATTTTGGTTTAAATTCTGATTTTGAGCAATTCCAGAAACTCCCAGCGTGGTAATAAAAATAGCCAAAAAAATGGCTAGAAACTTTACTTTCTTATGAGATTTTAAAAAGATAAATCCAGCAGAAAAAAGAGATAATA
The DNA here is from genome assembly GCA_964476105.1 of uncultured Candidatus Saccharibacteria bacterium. Classification (GTDB taxonomy): domain Bacteria; phylum Patescibacteriota; class Minisyncoccia; order Minisyncoccales; family Staskawiczbacteraceae; genus VGLO01. The sequence continues at coordinate 7,636 of CAYYYT010000017.1, forward strand.
CCACCGTTGCCACCGTTACCTTAGCATCGCCAAAAAAGGCGTTAAAAATTTTCACCAAAATTTGACCAGCAATTCCCGCTTTATCCAAAAATGATAAAAGCCCGATAATCGCGACTAAAAACATCAGCGTGGCTTTAATCCACTTTTTAGTTTTGGTTGCCAAAAGACTCTCTTTCTTTTTTTCTCTCATCCCGGCGCCATTTTGACGAGAGCGACTTTCTTTTTCTTTAGTTTTTTCTATTTTTTCTTTTTTTGCCACAGCGTAGAAAAATTCCAAATTACAAATCACAAATTACAAAGCATATTAAATCTTGCAGTGAGGATTTGTTTGTGATTTTTATTGAAATCTATAATTTATTCTGTCATTGTATCATTTTTTATAAAATCTCCGCAAGCCTCGCCCCAAACCCTACGCGGTTTGGGGTTTTAAGTACAAAAAATACAATAAAAAAGCCCTGCGACAACCGAAGTTATGCAGGGCCACTGTTTTGCTCTTCGCCGAACTAGTCGGCCTATTCCTCGACCGCGTCGAGCTTGGCCATGTAGGCCTTCTGACACAGGTGGCGGTAAACCGCCGCGGCGACCGCGCTATCGTAGAGCGGGTTGTGCGTCCCGCCTGCGAACTCGCCGACCGACAATCCATGCTTCTTAACATACCCGTCCACGGAGGTCGGGTCTTCGCCCGCCTGTTGCAGGTTTCCGCTCACGTCCAGGAGCGGGTACGGTGCGTCCAAGTCACCAATGAGGCCGCGCTCGTGCATGTCGCGAAGCAGCCGTGCTTCGACGATATACCCCATATGCACAACCACATCCGCGTCGCCCTTGTTCGCCAAGTAAAACTTGGCGAAATCGGCGATAAGCTCGCCGTATTTGTCGTGGGTGACGGGAATGTCATCCATCTTCGGGAGGACGTTCTCCCGGACCCAAGGGTCGGACACTACCGCGGTCGAGAGGCGTCCTACGAACCGCGCGACCTCGACGCCTCTCTCGTCGTAGACGAGAGCACCGATGGCGAAAGCGAGGCCCCACAATCCGTCGGTCTCCGCATCAAACGAAAAAATCTTCTTGGCCATTTCACATTCCCTTTCAAGAAATCACCCTCGAAAAATTAACTACACCATGTAATTAACTTTAGTAAGGGGGCGACGGGATTTTTACAAATCGCGTCGCCCTTGGATCCTATGATTCATACGCCGTCAAATGGCGTTTTTTCGCATCTTCGCGCTGATACTTTTTCATTTTACAGAGATCCTGCTCTGTAACTGGGGCCGGCCTAGCCCCTTGAACCTCTTTCCCATCTTCAAGAATAGCTACACCCTTGAAGTGATGTACAGTGTACGGATAAACTCTTCCACGATGGAATTTCCCAACACAAACATAGACCTTATAATCATCCT
>CAYYYT010000018.1:0-8808 GCA_964476105.1 uncultured Candidatus Saccharibacteria bacterium
CCACAAATCAATGAATATGCTTGCGGTGCAGCTGCCTTGGCCATGATTTATAACTATTATGGCCTTGAGAATTTTTCTCAAGAAGATTTGATGAGCAGATATTTAGAGTCTGAGTTTCACGGCTCTGGTAATCTTATGATAACCACTGATAATATGGTTTTAGATGCCAAGAATAGAGGCTTTAATGCTTCTTGGATTAGGGTTAATTATAAAAATTATGCTGAGTCCATAAATCAATTGAGATCGCTAATATTTTCTGGAACTCCTGTAATTGTATGTCAAAAATTCACAGATAATATGCCTTTAATTGGTCATTTTAGGGTTGTTGTAGGATTTAACGATGAAGCAATCTTTTTGCATGATCCTTATCCTGAAATCGGTGGCGAAAATATGAAATGGCCGATAAAAAAAATTATGGATTTTTGGCAACCTACGGGAGGTAATGTTACTGGTGGAGTGTTAATTATTATAAATAAATCAGATGCAAAATAAGAAATTAATATTGTTTGGGGTTTTTCTTTTTATTATCTTTTTAATATTCTTTGGATTTTTAGCGCACAAAGAATATATTCTCTTGGAGCCAAAAAAGCAAATACAAACAAGTGACGCAAGTTCTGATTGGAAGACTTATACAAATAAAAAAGATGGATACTCAATACAATATCCAAGGGATTGGGATATTAGAGAATTTAAGGTAATGGGTGGTGGTGATGGTGTGGCTTTTCATCCATTGAATTTACCTAGCAATCCGATGAATGAATTTATTGAAATTGAAATGGCTGTGAGAGGTTTTTCAATGGGTAATGCGGAAGATCCAGTTTGCCGTAAACCATTTTTAAATTATTTAAAAGAAGATGAAATGAAGGATTTAGGAATAGTGGATTCTCTGGAGAAAATTAGCAATAATAACAATGTTGAATCTTATAAAATTACTTGGTATCGCTTTGATTTAAATGGCAATAGTTATACTGACAATGTTCCCATTGCATATTTTGATAGCGGCTTAATGGATTGTAGATTGCCAAAAGTATTTTTAATAAATACGGCTTACATAAACACATACAATGAAATGATTAAAACATTTAAATTTATCAAGTAGTATTTTTCTTGGCGGGTTTGATTTTGGGTATTTCTATTTAATTTTTATAACCTATGCAAAATAAAATTATACCAAGTTTGTGGTTTGCGAAAACAGGTGGGGATGTGGCTCAAATTGTAACTTATTACCAAAATGTTTTTGGCGGGGATTTTGAAGCGGGTCAGGTTATGGATATGGGGGAGACGCCCAGTGGAAAAACTCAGCTTTGTCAGGTAAAAATATTTGGTCAGCGATATTCTTTAATGAGTACAGAAAAAGAACAGGCAGATTTTAACGATGCTTTTGCTTTAACCATTGAATGCGACAATCAAGAAGAAATAGACGCTTATTGGAATTATTTTACCAAAGAGGGAAGTGAGGTAATGTGCGGTTGGTGTATTGATAAATATGGCGTTAGGTGGCAAGTGATCCCAAAAAATTTAGGAGAATTATTGGCGCGCCCCGGAGGTTACCAAGTAATGATGAGTCAGAAAAAGATAGTCATTGCGGATTATGTAAAATAAAAATTGCAAAGAAACAGCCCGAGACGATTGCGTCTCGGGTTTTGTATTGTGGCGCGCCAGAAATCTTTTAGGGGGAATCCTTGAATTTTTATGATAACTGTGGTATCGTTAGCTACTATTAAATAACCAAAATACCTTAAATCACGAAATGCCTCGCGGGTATTTGAGCAAATTTTTGAGATAGAATTTTGATAGAATTTTTAGGCTTGCCATAGCCCGCCTAAAAATTATTGCGAAATTATAGCCAAAAATTTGCTCAAAGACACCGAAACTCTTTTTAAATTGGCATTTCGTGATTTAAGGTTAATACGATTATGTCTCAATTTTCAAAGGGTGGGTTTTCGGGTAATCGCGGTGGATTTAGAAAAAGTGGCGGTGGGCAAGGCGCCCGAGGTTTTGGTGGACCAAAAGAAATGTTTCAGGCGACTTGCGCAGAATGTGGAAATTCTTGCGAAGTTCCGTTTCGTCCTAATGGCAGAAAGCCAGTATTTTGCAACGATTGTTTTAAGAAAGATGAATCACCTCGTAAAGAATCTCGTGATTTTGCTCCAAGAAATGATTTTGCTGAAAAACGCCAAAATGCGCATCCAGACCAAGCTTTTAATGATTTAAAAGCAGAATTGCGTATGGTAAATAAAAATTTAGAACGATTGATTTCGTTGTTTATGCAAGAAATTCAGGAAGAAACGGAAGAAGTTTTTGAAGTAAAAGAAAAACAGAAACCTGAAAAGAAAAAGAAATCTAAGAAAAAATAGATAAAAATCGCCCCGAACCACGTAGGATTCAGGGCGGTTTTTACTTGCGATGCAAAAGTTGGTATAGTAAAAATAATTAATAAATGAAAAAGTGACTTGCATTACTTATGCCAACTTCGCGTGAAACTATTGAGTACTTTTTAGCTCAAACAGCAGGCGCAGGCAGTATGCGAGCGCGCAGTATGTTTGGCGAATACGCACTTTACTGCGACAACAAAGTAGTGGGCTTAGTGTGCGATGACCAATTGTACATAAAAATGACGCCGATAGCTGATAACTATTTGGACGAAAGCTATAATGGGTTTCCGTATCCTGGGGCAAAACCCTGGAAGCAGGTTCCCGAAGAAAAATGGGAAGATAAATTATGGCTTTGCGACTTTGTTCGCGAAACAGCAAAGCATGTAGTAGTACCGATAAAAAAACCAAAAAAGAAAAAGTAATTTTTGTGAAAGGGGATTATATGACTTGCGGGAAAATTGTTCCTCGACAAGAAGAGGTTTTAAGAAAGCTAAATGTTCAGTGTGACGGGAATTATTTGGCAAAATGTGTTTTGCCTTCGCGTCATGTGGGAGGTTGTGTTTTTTGTTTACCAGATGGAAAATATATAATGTGGGAAAATGAAGAATGTGATCACTGTCCTCTTACACATGCCGAAGAGCCTATTAATTTTGGAGAAATAACCCAAGAACAATTTGAGGCGCGAATTCGTGGCGAGTCTTAGGGCTCGCTTTTTTATTATGCGTCACTCTTTATTTTTGGTGGATTTTCTGATATAATAAAGGGGCTATTATAGTTACTATTATGAATAATAAAATACTTTTTTCAGTCGTTTTTACGGTTTTTATTGATATGCTGGGGTTTGGAATTTTAATTCCTGTCATCCCTCAGCTTTTGGCTAACCCATTTTCTTCGTTTTATTTATTGCCTCACAATATCAGTCTTGGCTACGGATATATTTTATTGGGCTTCTTGACCGCCATTTTCCCTTTTATGCAATTTTTGGCAACGCCAATACTGGGCGAATTGTCGGATAGATTTGGTAGAAAACCCGTTTTGGCACTTTCTCTCTTGGGAACATCGCTTTCTTATGTGTTTTTTGCAATTGGAGTGATGACAAAAAATTTGCCATTGCTATTTATTTCTCGCGCATTTGATGGTATTACGGGAGGTAATATTTCTGTGGCTCAGGCGGCAATTGCCGATGTAACCACGCCAGAAAATCGCGCCAAGAATTTTGGATTAATGGGTGCCGCCTTTGGTATGGGATTTATTTTAGGGCCGTTTATTGGAGGAAAGCTTTCTGATCCATCGCTGGTTTCTTGGTTTGATGCTACAACACCTTTTTGGTTTGCGGCGATATTGGCATTGTGCAATGCTCTTTGGGTAATGTATTTATTGCCAGAAACGCTCAAGAAAAAATCTGCTAATGTTTCTTTGCAATTAACTCGTTCTATTAAAAATATTATCAGAGTTTTTTCGCTTAAACAGGTGCGACCCTTATTTGCCACTAGCTTTTTGTTTCAGGCTGGATTTACTTTTTTTACCACCTTTTTTAGTGTTTTCTTAATTACCAAATTTGGATTTGACCAAGGCGCGATCGGAAATTATTTTGCCTATGTAGGTCTTTGGATTGCCTTTTCGCAGGCAGTGATTACCAGAATGGTTAGTCAGCGATTTAATGAGTGGAGTATCTTAAGGATTTCGCTTTTAGCAACCGGAATTTGTATGCTTTTATTCTTTGTGCCAAAGGTTTGGTGGGGATTGTTATTCATTACACCTATTTTTGCTATGTTTACGGGTTTGTCTCAGGCAAACTTAACCAGCGTAGTCAGTCGTTCTGCGGGAAGCCAAATTCAGGGAGAAATTTTGGGAATTAATGCTTCGGTTCAGGCATTGGCGCAAACGATTCCACCGGTTATTTCTGGGTTGGTGGCAGCGCAGGTGACAGCTTGGACTCCTCTTATGGTGGCAGGTATAACCATTATTTTCTCGGGATTCGTCTTTATTCTTTTTTCTGGAAAGATTCAAAAAAACATTGTAGTATCATAAGTGTAAGTGAAAAATATGGATAATAATTTGAAAGATACCTATAATAAAATTGCAGAAGATTGGCACGAGGATCATAAAGCGGATACCTGGTCCATTGAGGCTACGGATAAATTTTCATCATTTATAAAGAAAGGCGGAAGTATTTTAGATATTGGATGTGCTGGTGGATTAAAAAGTAAATATCTTGTTGGTAGGGGTTTTAAGGTTTTGGGAATTGATTTTTCAGAAAATCTTATTGAAATTGCTAAGAGGGAAGTGCCAGAAGCTAAATTTTTAGTAATGGACGTAAATAATATAGATGCTTTGGAAGAAACCTTCGATGGAATTTTTATGCAGGCAGTTTTATTACATATTCCCAAAAAAGATGCCGGAGTAATTATTAAAAAAGTAGTGGGGAAATTAAACGCTGGTGGTTATTTGTATGTTGCCGTCAAAGAAAAAATTGAGGGCGGAGTGGATGAAGAAATAAAAACTGATGATGATTATGGTTACACCTATAAAAGATTTTTTAGTTATTTCTCCGCAGAGGAACTCAAAGAATATTTTAGAAATGCGGGCTTAGAAATTGTGTATGAAAATGTTATGCCTCCAAGCAGAACTGCTAGAAAAAGTAATTGGATGCAAATAATTGGCAAAAAAATATAATATAAATAATAATTTTTTAAAACTATGAATATTAAAATTATTTTAGCAAGCACTCGCCAGGGAAGATTTGGTGATAAGCCAGCACAATGGATTTTGGATTTGGTAAAAAAGTCTGAAGGCGTTAATATTGAACTTTTAGATTTAAAAGAATGGGAATTACCTCCATTTACTGAGCCCGTGCCACCATCAATGATGACTGGTGAATACCGAACGCCAGAAATTAATCGCTGGGCAGAAAAAATCAAAGAAGCTGACGGATTTATTATGGTGACTCCAGAATACAATCACGGCTACCCTTCATCACTGAAAAATAATATCGATTACTTGGCGCGCGAATGGTATAAAAAACCAGTAGCGTTTGTTTCCTATGGTGCTGCGGGCGGAGTGCGCGCGGTTGAGCAATTACGACAAGTGATTGTGCAATTGCAAATGGCGCCAGTTTCTGGTGCGGTGCACATTATGAGTCCTTGGCTTTTAACTAATGAAGATGGGTCATTGAAAGCTGGCGTTTTGGATAGCTATGTGGCTCCCGCACAAGAAATGATTAAACAACTTTTGTGGTGGACTGAAGCGTTAAAAAATGCCCGAGAAAAGAAATAAGTTTATGAAAAAAGAAAAGTTTATTGTTATCTTATTTTACAAATTTGCTAAGATTAAAAATCCGGCGACTTTTGCCGCGCGCCAAAAGAAGTTGGCAGCTAAATTTAATTTAAAGGGGCGAATGTTGGTGGCACCCGAGGGAGTGAATGCCACCTTTGAAGCTACCCAAAAAAATATCAAGGGATATTTGCGCGAATTAAAAAAACAGGCCATGTTTAAGAAGGTGGTGTTTAAACAGAGCCCAGGCAATGGATTAGCTTTTACTAAGTTAATGGTAAAACCACGACCTGAAACAGTCACCTTGGGAGTGGGCGAATTAAATGTGCCTAAAAATACTTCTAAAATGTTGACTCCTGCTCAGTTGAATAAATTATACGATAAAAAAGAAGATTTTGTGATTTTGGATTTGCGCAATGACTACGAAATTGAAGCTGGTTATTTTGAGGGCACCATTAACCCTAAGCTAAAGTTTTTTAGAGAATTACCAGAAAAAATTAAAGAACTTGAACATTTAAAACATAAAAAAGTGGTGACGGTTTGTACTGGTGATATTCGCTGTGAAAAGGGGACTTGTTTGCTTAAAAAAGAAGGTTTTACCAATCTTTATCAACTTAAAGATGGAATTCATACCTATATGCAGAAATATCCAGCTAAACACTTTAAGGGAACGCTGTTTGTTTTTGATAATCGCATGACCACCACGGTGGTGCCAGCTCCTGGGCGAGAGATTGTAGCCAAGTGTAAATTCTGCAATGCGCCGTGTGAAGAATTTTATAACGATGATTCGGTTCGGCCATCACGCAAGGTCATTTGTTGTGATACCTGTATTGTCAAACATAAAAAATTGCGAAGATGTATTCCGTCTGGGCAATAAAAAAATATGGAAAAAATAACTATTGATGATCTTAAAAAAATAGAAATTCGCGTTGGGACGATTGTGGAAGCCAGCGCTATGGAGGACTCAAATAAACTTTTAAAATTAGTGGTCGATTTTGGTTCGGAGAAACGACAAATTTTATCGGGCATTGCAAAATTTTATACTCCTGAACAATTGTTGGGAAAACAGTGTCCGTTTGTGTTTAATTTGGAACCAAAAATGTTGGGAACGAATGAAAGTCAGGGGATGATTTTGTGTGCTGATGGTGGCGCGCCAGTTTTGTTGCATCCTGACAAAGAAGTGCCAGCAGGTAGCCTAGTAAAGTAAAAAAGAGGGCAGGGGGCTTGACATATTTTATATGTTTTGTTAATATCAGGACATAGATGAATTGTTCTTTCAAGCCCTCTTTTTGGTCCTAGGCGTAAAAGTGTTTATTATCTAAGGTAATAAATAGTTTTTCGCCTGGCGACTGGAGAGGTGCAAACCTTAAGACTCGGAGTTTTAGAGTGATGCGGTAGGCCTCAACCCCGCCTGCATTTGAGTAGCCGTAAGTGATCTGGCTTACGCGATAACGATATTTTCGTTTTGCGAACTTACAACTCGCCAAATGAGATTGTCGCACTCTCAATCCTCTCCAGTCGCTTATTTTTACAAGGGCCATGATTAACATGGCTCGAAGAAAGGCCGTGAAACTAACACGGCCTCTTTTTTTGCAAAAAGCGCCAAAAATAGCTTAGAAAATTGATTTTTTGCAAGCTATATATTATACTAACACTATTGTAATCGGTAAATTATTTGGGCCCATAGTTCATTGGTAGAACGCTGTCCTGATAAGACAGAGGTAGAAGGTCCGATTCCTTCTGGGCCCACCAGATGTTTGTTTCTCAAAGTAATAAAACTTTTCTCACCATTATTTTGGGATCTTTGATCATTGGTGGGTTTTGTTATTTTGCTCTCTTGCAAAAATCCACACTGCCGGTGCCACTAGAAACCGCCGACTCGCCCAATGATACAGTAGAGCTTCAGCATGCGCCACCTCTGGCCTTGCCATTAAAATGTAAAGCAAGCGAAACAACCGTTGTGACAAAAGTTATTGATGGTGATACGGTTATCGTTGAGGGTGGTTGGCATATAAGACTTTTAGGTATTGATGCTGATGAAAAAGATTATCCTTGTTATGATGTCGCTAAAAAGCGATTAGAATCATTGGTGCTGGGCAAAAAAGTAAAACTAGAAAAAGAAGTAACGGATACGGATAAATATGGACGCTGTTTGCGAGATATTTTTTTACAAGATGAAAATATTGGACTCCAATTAGTAAAAGAAGGATTGGTAGTTGCACGATGGTATAATCCTGATGTAAAATACAGAAGTGAAATTGCTGAAGCTGAAAAACAGGCCTCAGAAAATCATACGGGTTGTAAGTGGAAATAATAAGTTATTAAAAAGTTATTGAGTTATTGAGTGATTAAGTTATTAAGCATTATAGCTGAATCACTTAATGACTTTCTGACTTAATTACTCAAGGTATGGCAAATTTTGTAACAAAAAAAGATGGAACTCGAGTTCCATTTAATGGTAAAAAAATTATGACAGTAGTTACGCTGGCAGCTCATGAAGCTGGCGTCAGCGATAGCGAAGCTAATCATTTGGCGCTTCGGGTGGTTGAAGCTATAGAAACTGCTTTTAAAGACGAAGAAGAAATTTCATCAGCAAAAATTCGTGATGTTATTTTTTCTGAATTAGAAGTTATGGCGCCCGCAGTTTTGGAATCTTGGAAATACTACGAAGAAGGCAAGGGACTTTAATTATGAAAATTATTGTTAAGGCCAAACCTGCTAGTCGCACCGAAAAGATTGAAAAGTTAAGCGAAACGAGTTTCGTAGTTTCGGTTAAGGCTCCGCCGGTTGATGGTAAGGCAAACGCAGCGATTGTAAAAGTGTTGGCAGATTATTTTGATATTAGTCCATCATTGGTAGAAATTATTTCTGGACATATGTCAAAAACAAAAGTTATCAAAATTCATCTTTAAAAAAACACCGATAGTATCGGTGTTTTTTGTAAAGACTTTACAAAAAATGTGAGCGAGGTAAACTATACTAATTAATACCATGAAAAAGAAAAAGAATTTGCTGAAAAAGAGTGTGAAAAAAGTGATAAAAAAGGTAACACCTAAAAAGAAGTTACCCAGGAAAATTTTGATAAGAAAGACCGTAAAAAAATTACCGAGTAAAAAAAGAACCGCTTCAGCAATTTTACCTAAGAAAAAAACTCAGGAAA
>CAYYYT010000019.1:0-8676 GCA_964476105.1 uncultured Candidatus Saccharibacteria bacterium
ATTTCGGAGCCACGAGGCGTTAATTGTTTATTGCTGGAAAGGTGCAGGCAATATCTGGCGCGGAAAGAACGCGGATGGCGTCAGAATTAAGATGCATGACGCCATCATATTCTACGGTAACTTTCCCAGTAAGACCTTCTTTTTTTATTTTTTCATTGGTCTCAATGACTTGTGGAATACAGGGAAAGTCTATTACTTCCTCGACGATAATATAAAAAAAGTTAAGCCTATCTTCATCGAGGCAAATTATCTCTTGATTTTTTGTTACTCGAAGATGACAGGTAACTTCTTCTGGGGGAACATTTTCAATAAATTCCATTGCAGATAGAAAATCAATGGTGTATTGAAAAACCTGTCCTCCAATTTCGAATCTGCCGTCGTATTCTTTTCCTTCTTTGATTTGATTGATAGTAATCTTAAAAGCAGTTTTCAAAGAATAAGGATTCATTCTGGCCCCTTTGGCGAATAATTAAAATTGCAATCATTACCCGTTAGCAATTATTATACATAACTTATTTTTGGAGTCAAGTCTTTTATTGCGCTTATAATTCTGCTAAAATTTAGCCATGCCCCAAATAAAAGCTTTGCTTTTCACGGGGCACCTCGTAAAAAATTTAAAGACGGGGATAATGGTTTGGTAAAATAACATTAATAATAATTTTGATAGGACTTTTCAAAAATGGTCCATTAAAATTTTTGTACTGAGGTGATTAAAAAAGAAGAAGTCCAGCGCATTGCCAAATTGGCGCGATTGGAACTAACCGAAGCCGAAACCGAAAAAATGCAAAAGGATTTGTCGGGTGTTTTGGATTATTTTGATGTTTTAAAAAAGGCACCGAAGCCAACAATGCAAGCCGTTATTAAAAAAACTGAGGCAAAAAATAATGGTTTAAGAAAGGATGAAGTAAAAGAAAGACCAGCTAGCTTGGCTAATAATTTGGTTGCTTCGGCACCGGATAAACAAGACGGATATTTTAAAGTTAAAGCAATACTCTAGCGGTTCCAATGTTCTAGATGTTGTAATGTCGTATCGCTCCGCTTGCTTGGTTACTTAAAACATTTAGAACAAATAGAACAATTATAACATTTATAACATTTATAACTTCTATACAATTAATGGACCTAACAACATTAACGATTACCCAGCTACACGAAGGTTTTAAAAATAAGCAGTTTACTTCCGTAGAAGTGACGCGCGCTTATTTAGATACCATAAAAAAAACGGATGATAAGATTTGCGCGTATTTGGCGGTAACCGAAAAATTAGCCTTGGCACAAGCTGAGAAAGCAGACAAAATAATTGCAGAATGGCAATCCGCCTTTGCGCAAGGCTCCGGCGCGACAAAGGACTTTCCCATGCTTTGCGGTGTGCCATTTTCGGTGAAGGATAGTATTTTAGTTGAAGGAGAGCAAGCGACTTCAGCTTCAAAAATTTTAGAAAATTATGTAGCGCCCTATGATGCCACGGTTATTACGCGACTGAAAGAACAGGGAGCGGTGATTTTGGGAAAAACCAATACCGACGAATTTACGATGGGAGTTTCTACGGAAAATTCAGCTTTTAAGGTTACCAAAAACCCTCATGATTTAGAGCGAGTGGCTGGTGGTAGCTCTGGGGGTCCAGCGGCTTCAGTAGCGGCGATGCAAGCTTGTTTTTCACTGGGTTCTGATACGGGGGGATCAATTCGCTTGCCAGCTTCTTTTTGTGGCATTGTAGGCTTAAATCCGACCTATGGCGCGGTTTCAAGACATGGGGCGATTGCTATGGCATCTTCACTGGATCAAATTGGTCCTATGGCAAAAAATGTTGAAGATACGAAAATTGTCTTTGAAGCCATTGCTGGTCGTGATGCTATGGATGCAACTTCTGTGGAATACGAATTTAAAAAATCAGATTTAAAAATTAAAGGCCTGCGAATCGGAGTTCCTAAAGAATATTTTGCGGAAGGTATTGACCCTGAAGTAGAAAAAATTGTAAAAGGAGTAATTGCAAAAGCCGAAGAAGCTGGTGCAAAAATTGTGCCATTAAGTTTGCCAACCACCGATTATGCTATTGCTTGTTAATATATTGTGGTGCCTTCAGAAATTTCAGCTAATTTGGCGCGCTACGATGGTATTAAATACGGATTTTCTGATAATTCCGGAAAAGATTTATTAGATGTGTATCTAAAAAGTAGGGGAGCGGGTTTTGGTCCAGAGCCTAAGCGCCGAATTTTACTGGGAACCTACGCGCTATCCAGCGGATACTATGATGCTTATTATAAAAAAGCCCAGGAAGTGCGAGAATTGATTCGCCAAGATTTTGCGCAGGCTTTTGAAAAAGTAGATGTGATTTTTAGTCCTGTTTCACCGATTCCAGCTTTTAAAATTGGTGAGAAAAAAGATGATCCGCTGGCCATGTATCTTATGGATGTGTACACCTGTCCGCTTAAATTGGCAGGAATTCCAGCACTTTCAATGCCGGTGGGAAAAATTGGCGCCTTGCCAGTTGGTTTGCAAATTATTGGAAATTATTTTGAAGAAAACAAAATTTTGGCAGTAGCACAACAAATAGAAAATATGCTACAATAAAGTTGTATTATAAATAAAAAACCCCGGTTTGCTGGCAAACCAGGGTTGGGTCATACAGATTCATAGCAGACTGTCGCGCTGGACCGATGAACTGTTTACAATGGAGCTGTCCCAATTCATGATGATTCACAGAGAGATCTGTAAATCCCATCGACAGAAGATTACTAGTCTCGCTTAAGTAGGAGGCTAGCCCACCCCAATGTCTGACCTTTTTTTGGAGAACAAAAGGTTGTGAAATTGTAAATGAACCAGGCAAACGAATTAATTTTAATATAGCACTTAGCGTTTTTAAATCAAGAGTTAAGGAATTTATTTTTATGGAGATTCTTATTTTCGGGCAACATTTTGATATTAATCTTTCTACCTTTTCTTGGGATACGATTTATGATCTATTCGGCGTGAAAGAATTTATGCATTTTATTATGAACCCTGCCCTGCAGGATATGTTATTCCCCGCAAAAGTTGTTTTTATTTTGTTTACCCTCTTTTTCTTATACTACGTAATGTATTTTTACGTTAAAAGTAGCTATTTGCATTACAATTTTTTCCAACAATCTGATGATATGGTAGCTCTTCGGCCAGCTAAAGCAGTAACCACTCAAAATCGCTGGAAAAAAATTATGGATAAGGCAAAGTCCGGTCAAGAGAGAGATTATAAATTTGCCATTATTGAAGCCGATGATTTTTTGCAACAATTACTTGAATCAAAAGGATTTAAGGGAGATGATTTTGGAGCGCTGGTGCGTTCAGCAAAAAAGAATGTTTCCAATGTTGATGGTTTGGTAAGTGCCCATGAATTACGCAATAGTATTGTGTATGATTCTGATTATAAACTTGATAATGAAGATGCTCAGCGTGCGCTAGCTGAATTTGAAAAAGCGGTGAGAAATTTATCAGCTACTTAGCTGGTGTGCATAAAAAATCCTCCTTGTTGAAAGGAGGATTTTTTATTACAATAAAATTATCTTAAAAATCCGATACCGGTTCCTAGGAAAATAGTGGCCAGCATAACGAGGCTAATAAGAATAATCCAAACAATTTGGAAGATTTTTTTCGATTTCATGTTTTGTGTAAATATTAATACCTAATATGTATTAATTATGATAGCAGATTTTAAAAAGAAACAAAAGAACAATCCATCAAAACAACTCGCCCTACTTTTTTTCGCACTCGTACTGTGCGTATTTTTTTTCTTTTTAGTTATGGATAGTATTCGTCTTTATAAAAAAAGAATCGATCTGGCGTCACAGGTTGAAAATTTACAACAGAAAATTCAAGATATTGAGCGCAAAAATGACGCGTTGCGACAAGGGATGAATAAAGATCAAGACGACGCGTACATTGAAAGAGTAGCGCGCGAAGAATTAGATTTACAGCAACCCGGAGAAAAGGTGTTTTCATTTGTCGTGCCTGAATCGCAAAAACCAGAAGTTGCAAATCATTCCAAGGGATCATTTTTGCAAATTTCAAATTGGTGGCAATGGGTGAGGCGTTGGTTGCATTTTTAAAACTGCCTGTAGGCAGTTTTTTATTGACAAATTCTTGTTTGGGAGTTAATATTTTATTGGGTTTTTGTTCTTTCTTTATGATGTAAACAAGGGGATTGAAGCATGGCGACAATGACTTCAAAATTGACTTTCTCAAAGAGCGATGTTGAAGGTGAGAAATCTAAGGTTATTCGCGTAACACTTCATGGTTTTCGCTGCGGATCAGTGGTTCCTCGTATTGTTGATGATTTGCGATCAGCAATGTCGGTGGTCTATGATTTGAAGAACGGGACAAGTCCCGCATTGGCAGTGCAAAAATTGGCTGAAGATCCCGACCAAGAATATCAGTCACTTCTTTATTCTTTAGCCGATGTCCTTAAGGGCATGAAGTTTTCCGAAATCGGTTTCATTGAAGAAACATCGTTGTCACTTTTCTTTGATGTTTGGTTTACTGTGGACTAGTTTTCGTCCCGGCGAGCGTTTTGCGAGCCGGGCTTTTTAAAAAGGGAGGGTGCTGTGAATCAGATTATTTCATTTCAGTATCTTTACTCATCAAAAATCAGGATTTTTTGTTCGGGGGTTATTTCTGATGAAATGACTCCGCGAATTTTCACCATTTTGCAATCCGTGGTGGAGCTTCCTGACTACGAGGAAAGAATTGAATCACTTATCTCTCAAACGGGGAGTCAGATTAACGAAATGGCTTTGAAGTCGATTCTGAACGCGATTATTAAGAATCGCACCAGAGAAGCTTCTGTGATTTATCGAGCAGATTCATCAACCATTTATTTTGATCTTGCATTTATCTAGGATTTGCCCGGCGAGCGTTTTGCGAGCCGGGCTTTTTTATTGCTTTTGAAAATATTCAGTGGTAAAATTTGGTTAGTTTTGTGGTTGCTTTAGTTAGGCTTGCCCCGTTAGAGCCGCTTTAGTTAAGTGGTAGAACAACGCTTTCGTAAAGCGTAGACACAAGTTCGATTCTTGTAAGCGGCTCTAACGGGGTGAAGTAGAACAACGCTTTCACAAAGCGTGAGCGCAAATTCGATTCTTGCAAGCGGCTCTAACGGGGAAAGTTTGGTGCACGAAGGTACTTTTTTAGGGCAACGAACGGTCTTTTTTTTTCCGTAAAATATGCTACATTAGATATATGGATAGCACAGAAGAAATTATCTCCGGCATTCGTCAACGGGTCCACTTTTTAGTGGATCGCCTTTGATGTTGACGGAAAAGAAAAGGAATTAAAGGATTTGGAACTTCGCATGCAGGATGTTAATTTTTGGAATGATCAGGTCCAAGCTACAAAAACTAGTCAGAAGGTGGCAGAACTAAAAGAAGAATTAGAACGCTTGCACAAACTACAAAAAGAATTGAGCGATATCGAAGAATTACGCGCATTATCAGCGGATCATGATGTTTCGCCAGACCTGAAAAAATTAGAACAAGATTTAGCCAAAGAAGAATTTAGATTGTTTTTAGGTGGGCCATACGATAAAAAAAATGCTTTGATAGAAATTTTTTCTGGTGCCGGTGGTCAAGACGCTCAAGATTGGGTAACGATGCTTCTTAGAATGTATGAAAAGTATTGTTTTAAAAAGGGGTTTGGTATTTCTATTTTGCATCAGTCGTTTGGAGACGGTGGTGGGCCGGATGGACGCATTGGAACTAAATCAGTCACTTTGGAAGTTCGTGGAAAATACGCCTATGGATTATTGCGTCATGAAGCAGGAGTGCATCGATTAGTGAGAATTTCGCCATTTAATGCACAAAAATTGAGACATACTTCATTCGCCTTGGTTGATGTTTTGCCAGAAATTGACGAAGATGATTCAGAAGTTGAAATTAAGCCCGACGAATTGCGTATTGATACTTTTCGGTCTTCGGGTCCGGGTGGTCAGTATGTAAATAAAACAGAATCAGCGGTGCGTATTACCCACATTCCTACGGGTTTAGTGGTGGCGTCACAATCTGAACGGTTGCAGGGAAAAAATAAAGACAATGCGATGAAAATTTTGTTGGCAAAACTGCACCAATTAAAAAAAGACGAACACCAAAAAAAGCTCAAAGAAATTAAGGGTGATGCCGTTTCGGCCAGTTGGGGAAATCAAATTAGAAGTTATGTCTTACATCCTTACAAAATGGTGAAAGATCTGCGAACTCAGTACGAAACTTCGCAGGCTGAAGAAGTGCTTGATGGTGAATTAGAACAATTTATTAATGAAGAAATAAAACTCCATGATTAAGTTTGAAAATGTTACTAAAATCTATCCCGGGAATTCTGAAAACGCTAATCCGACAACGGTGCTTTATGAAGTTTCTTTTGAAATAAAAGAAAGTGAATTTGTTTCTATTGTTGGAAAATCTGGCGCTGGAAAAACAACGATGTTGCGAATGATTTTAGGTTTAGAAACGCCCACATCAGGCGCGGTGTATTTTCGTGGCCGAAACATTAGTGAATTAAGTGATGAGGAATTACAAGAAATGCGTCGCAAAATTGGCGGAATTCACCAGGATTATAAATTACTGCCAAAGAAAACCGTTTATGAAAATGTCGCCTATATTTTGGCGATGGAGGGAAGAAATGAAGATGAAATCAAAGAAGAAGTGCCACGCATTTTGGAAATTATTGGATTGTCAGAAAAATTACAAAATTTCCCTGAAGAACTTTCCGGTGGAGAGCAACAGCGTTTGGCGGTAGCGCGCGCCTTGGTGAACCATCCCAATGTGGTTATTGCTGATGAGCCAACGGGAAATTTAGACCCTTACAATACCTACGAAGTAATTATGTTGTTGGAAAAAATCAACAAAGCTGGTAGAACGGTTATTTTAGCCACGCATGATCGTGAAATTGTGAACCGTTTAAACCGCAGAGTGATTACCATAGAAAGTGGAAAAATTATTCGCGATGAAGAAAACGGCCGATTTATTATCTAGTATGATTAAAAAATTAATTACGACTTAGCTATTAGCTAATAAGCTAAAAGCTAATGAAGCTATCTTATGTCACATTTTAAACAAGCATTGCAGTTTGCGGTCACTAATTTATATCGCAATAAAGGAACGGCACTGGCAGCGATTTTTGTGTTAACCGTGATTGTGTTTATTGTGACGGGGCTTTTCTTTTTGCACGGAGTGAGCAATTATTTAATTTCAACGGTTGAAGATAAAATTGATGTGACAGCTTATTTTAAAACAACCGCCGACGAAGCGGATATTTTAGCCATTAAAAAAGAAATTGAAAAAGATGGCAAATTAGTAAAATCGGTTCAGTATGTTTCTCGCGAAGATGCGCTGGCTGATTTTAACCAAAAACACAAAGATAACCCAGTTTTTTCTCAAGCCTTGCAAGAAGTGGGGGATAATCCCTTTTTGCCATCGCTTAATATTGTAACTAACGGTGAAGCAAAAGAATATGAAAAAGTGTCAGCGCTTTTGGCGTCTGATAAGTATAAAGATTCGGTAGAAAAAGTTGATTTTTATCAGAAAAAAGACATTATTGAAAAGGTGTTTTCTATTGTTTCTGGAGTTACGATGTTTGGGTTTGCTATAGGTTTTTTGGTGATGATTATTGCCATTTTAGTGGTCTTTAACACTATAAAACTTATCATCAAATTAGCTGAAGATGAAATTAGCACTATGCGCGTTATTGGAGCAACAAATTGGTTTATCAAAGCACCATTTGTGATTGAGGGCGCACTTTTTGGTGTTGTGGCATTTGTGATTTGTTTTGTGGTAACTCTTATTTTCTCTTACGCACTTTCTGGTTCCGTTGGCTTGATGGTGCCAGGGTTTCATTTGTTTGGATATTTTCTTTCTCAATTCTTTTTACTGGTCTTTTTACAGCTCTTGGCCGGAGTTGGCTTGGGCGCGCTGACCAGTTTAGTCGTAGTTAACAAACACTTAAAAGTGTAGTATGGCAAAAGATTTATCAAGGGTGCGTTGTCCGTGGGTTCCGCTGGATGATGCGCTATATATTGAATATCACGATAAAGAATGGGGAGTTCCTCTTTACGACGACCAGAAAATTTTTGAATTTTTATGTTTAGAAGCTTTTCAAGCTGGACTTTCCTGGCGCACCGTGCTTTATAAGCGTGAGAATTTCAAAAAAGCCTTTGCGAATTTTGCACCAGAAACAGTGGCAAAATTTACTAAAAGTGATAGTATGCGATTAATGCAAGACGCCGGAATTATTCGCAATCGCTTAAAAATTGAAGCGACGATACATAATGCAAAGCAGTTTTTAGAAGTGCAAAAAGAGTTTGGTTCGTTTAAAAAATATATGTGGCAGTTTGTAAATGGCGCGCCCATTAATAACAAGATTAAAACGATAGCAGATTATCCAGAATACACCAATGAAGCACTGGCATTTTCTAAAGATTTAAAAAAGCGCGGGTTTAAGTTTTTAGGGCCAAAGGTAGTTTACGCGCATATGCAGGCAACAGGGATGGTGAATGACCACGCGCAAGATTGTTTCCTTTATGGAAAATGATTTATGACTTATGATTTAGGATTTATGATTTTTGATTTATGATTTTTGCGGGATCGTCTAACTTGCCCCGTTAAATAGAATCAATTGTATTTATTTTTAAAGCTGCGGGATCGTCTAATGGTAGGACTTGGG
>CAYYYT010000020.1:0-8512 GCA_964476105.1 uncultured Candidatus Saccharibacteria bacterium
AGGCGTAGCAGATTTTAGTATTAAAGTGATTGGCAATATTATTTCAGATGCGGTGGAACAGTTTTAGGCCATTGCTTATAAATCTCTGATTTTAGAAGAATGTAAGCTAAAGCCACAAGGGTATGTTTTAGTAACTTTGCATCGAGAAGAAAATACTTCTGATTTGGAAAAATTAAAAGAAAAAACAAAGGGATTAATTGCTTTAGCTAAAGAAGAGAAGATTATTTGGCCATTAATGCCTCGGGTTAAAAATAATTTAGAAAAAATTGGCTTACTACAAGAAATTGAAGGTGCTGGAATTATAGTAACCAAACCTTTGGGCTACTTTGAATTTTTAAAATTACAAAAAGAAGCGAAATTAATTATTTCTGATAGTGGTACTGTGCAGGAAGAGGCTTTGATTTTAGGCGTACCGGCTTTAATTTCTCGATTAGCAACGGAAAGACCAGAAACTATTGAGGCTGGTGCTACCATTTTAGCCAATGATAATTTATATGAAAATGCCAAAAAGGCGATGGCTTTAAATAAAAATTGGGATAAAACGGTATTAAATCCGGAAGGCGGTAGTCCTAGTCAGCGCGTATTTGATGATTTGATGGAAAAAATTCAGAGTGGATTTTTCAAAAAATCTCGTCAATTTGAAGCAATTAAAGATAATAAATTTGTACGCGAAGCTTATAATAAAAAATCTTAAATTAAAAATCCATTTTTAATTTAAGATTTAACTATGAAAAAAACCTTAATTATTTCCTCTTATGCACCGCCTTCGATTTCTGGCGCATCTAATATGATGTTTAATCTGTTGCGGTATTTTGAGCAGGATAAATTAGTTTTTTTAACAAGCCACGCTGATATTGATGATAATGCGTTGCGAGTGGGCAATAAACTAACCGCAAAATATTATTATTATGATACCCTAACGTTGGCAACGGGCGCGCAAAAAGAAGATTCTTTATTTCAGAAAATAAAGAGGTTTTTAAAAAGTAATTTTATTTTAAGGTATTTGGCGCATCAGGCGATGATTTTTTATTTGCCATACAATATCGTGCGGTATGGCAGTAAAATTATTCGAGATGAAAAAATAGAATTGTTAATGGGTTACTCTGACCAAGGAACCGCCTTTTTAGCGACTTATTTTTTACACCTCTTAACCGGCAAGCCATACTATTTATATTTTTATGATTTGTGGAGTGGTAATAATTTTTCTTGGACCTATCGCACACTAGCTTGGTTTTTTGAGCCAATGATTTGCGCTCGTGCCAGCAAGATTTTTGTCATGAATGATGTTTTGCAAAAACATTACCAGAAAAAATGTAAAAATGAAGTAGTAGTAATTTATAATTCAATCCCAATTAATCTTGATAAAAAGCCAGAGCTTTCACCCAATCAATCAGGCAAGTTTAAAATTATGTTTACCGGAGCGATTTACTGGGCGCAGGCTGGTGCTATTAAAAACATTATTGAAGCAGTTAACGATATCACTGAGCAAGATGTAGAATTTTGGATTTATACCACCTATACGAAAGAAGCGTTGCATCAGCAGGGTATTTTTGAGAGTTCAAAAGTTTTTTTTACCAAAGCCGCGCCTTCAGAAATGCCAGCGATTCAGCAGTCAGCAGATATTTTATTAGTAGCGCTCTCGCTTGATACTTATTATCCGTTACTGATTAATACTTCTAGCCCCGGAAAGACCTACGAATATATGCTTTCGGGTCGTCCTATTTTAGTGCATGCCCCTAAAGATTCTTACATTTTCCAGTATGCGCGTGATAATGATTTTGCACTGACAGTGGGTGAAAATAATAGTAAGGAAGTGAAAAAAGCTATTT
Organism: uncultured Candidatus Saccharibacteria bacterium; assembly: GCA_964476105.1. GTDB lineage: Bacteria > Patescibacteriota > Minisyncoccia > Minisyncoccales > Staskawiczbacteraceae > VGLO01. Next base: position 1,830 of record CAYYYT010000020.1, read on the forward strand.
TGGAATTAATAACTCAGCGTGATTTAAGTTTGCGTTTAACAGATAATGCCTTTGCTACTGTTTTGAAAAACCACGACGCCAAAAAAACTTCCCAATTTTTTCAATCATTTTTTGTATGAAATTTTTACGAAGACTTAGTAATGGATTTTTTCAAAAAACATTTGCTTTTTGGCAAGGGTTGGGTTTTCATATAACGCCCGTACATTTTTATAGTCCTATTCCTGATACAAAAAAACTTTCTGATGCTCTGTGGCAAAATCATAACCTTTCAACGGGGATTGATTTTCAAGAACAAGAACAAATTGAATGGCTCAAAATGGTAGCCAGTCGCTATCAAAACGAATACGAGGCTTTAAAAAAATACCCAGATAATACCGAATTTGGCGCCGTAGATAGCGAAATACTTTATAGTATGGTGCGATGGCTAAAACCCAAAAAAATGATAGAGATTGGGTCAGGTTATTCAACGATTATTACTGCTCAGGCATTGGTGAGAAACGAATTAGAGAATGAAATCACTTGTCGGTACACCGTCATTGATCCGTATCCTAAGGCATTTATTCAGCAAGGTTTTTTGGGGATTTCATCTTTAGTTCAAAAACCCGTACAAGAAATTCCATTAAAAGAGTTTGAAGATTTGGATGAGGGTGATATTTTGTTTATTGATTCAAGTCATGTGGTAAAAATTGGCTCTGATGCTCAGTATGAATTTTTGCATATTTTGCCAAAGTTAAAACCCGGAGTGATTATTCATGTGCACGACATTTTTTTGCCAAGCGAATATCCAAAACATTGGGTTTTAAAAGAACACCGATTTTTCAACGAACAGTATATATTAGAAGCGTTGTTGTTTAGTCAAAAGTTTAAGGTGCTATGGGGTTCTAGTTTTATGCATCTTTTTCAATCAGAATTACTGAAAAAATATATTTCTTCGTATCAAAGCACCGATTGGCCCGGTAGTTTTTGGATGAAAAAAATATGATGAAGAATAATACGAGTAACTTTTTCTCTCAGATTTTAGGCAAAATTATTTCCATTAATGCGGTGCGATTTGTCGCGCGATTTTTTCGTATTAATTACTTGGGTCAGAGGATTTATATTTGGTTATTTGCACCAAAACGTGGAATAATAGAATATGTTATTGAAAATCTCTCTGCTCAGTTTTATGCTAAAAATTACCGAGACCTTATGTATCTTATTACGACAATCTCTGCCAAAGATGCTAATGAAAGTTACACTATAAAAAAACTGTTTGAAAATATTGAGCCGGGACAAGTCGTTTATGATATTGGTGCTTTTATTGGGTTTCATGGTATTTTTTTGGCAAAGCATGTTGGAGAGAGTGGTAGAGTTGTTTCTTTTGAGCCGTATGCCAAAAATCGTCAGGCGCTTTTGGAAAATATTGCGCTAAATCAAATAAATAATATTACGGTTGTGCCGGTGGCGCTAGGAAATCAAGATGATGAAGGATTTATTCATGGCGATGATTTTACCATTCGCCAAGAAGGATCGCTGGGAGAAAAGGTGACAGTTGTAGTGGGCGATAAGATAGTTTTAAGGAATAACTTGCCCTTGCCAAATGCTGTAAAAATTGACGTTGACGGGTTTGAATATAAAACGATTTTGGGTTTAGAAAAAACGCTACGCTCACCAATGTGTCAATTTTTAAGTTGTGAAATTCACCCCACGCTTTTGCCTAAAGACGAAACTGAAGAGATGATTTTAGATTTGGTTAAGAGCTATGGTTTTACAAAAATAGAAAGATATGATTTAAAAGATGTTTTTCATATTTTTGCCAAAAAAGTAAGTAATTAAATTGTTATGTTTGAGAAAAAATATCGTATTGCTATTGTGGCGCCAACGCCGTTTCATTATCATGTGCCTTTTTATCAAAAACTGGCCACTACACCTGGTATTGATTTGGAGGTTTATTATTGCTCCGACGAAACGGTTCGTGGCGCTGAAATTGAAAAAATGTATTTAAGTAAAGGAGTGATGGCAAAAAAAGAAGATATTTTGAAAGATTATCACTATACCTTTTTAAAAAATTATTCGCTCAATCCTTCGTTTATGAATTGGCCATTTGGGTTGGTGAATTTCGGTGTTATTTCACAATTGCGTCGCGGTCAATATGATGTGGTTATTGTACAATCATGGACAAATTTTACCTGGTGGCTTACCGCTTTGGTTTGTTTTTTCTATAAAATCCCACTGGTTTTTATGACTGACTCTAATATTTTGGGAGAAACTTCAAAATCAAAGATTAAATTATTTTTTAAACATTTTGTTTTAGGGAAATTTTTGTTTAAAAACACGAGTGGATTTTTAACTTCTGGCACCGCCAATGAAGAATTTTATCAATACTATGGCGTACCTCGCAAAAAAATTATTAGAATGCCGTTTTCTTGGGGTTACGAATCATTTTTAGATGAATCTAAAAAGATCGGTCAGTATCGGTTAAAAACCAGAAACGCTATGAATCTTTCCGAAGATGATTTTGTCATTTTATATGTTGGTCGATTTTCGGAAGAAAAGTCTCCGATGCTTTTGCTTCAGGCGTATCATATGGTTAATTCCTCTCGTAAGAAGCTTTTTTTCGTTGGTGACGGACCTTTGCGTAAAGAGCTAGAAGATTATGTAAAAAATCATTCTGTCTCAGGAGTAGAGTTTTTTGGATTTCAGCCGAAGGAATCACTCTTTCATTTTTATAATATAGCCGATGTTTTAGTAATGCCTTCTAAGCGTGAAACCTGGGGGATTGTGGTTAATGAAGCAATGTGTTTTGGTTTGCCAATTATTGCTTCTGATAAAATTGGAGTAGCAGTTGATTTGGTTAAGCACGAACAAAATGGATATGTTTTTCCAACTGAAGACAGTCGAGCGTTAGCTCATGCCATAGAAACAATGATGCATCTTCCGAAAGAAAAGTTGGAGCGATTGGGTCGCGCCTCAAAAATGATGATTGAAAATTGGGTAGCATCGTATCATCCTTCAGAGCAATTAAAAAAATTATTAACTCTGATTCCATCAAAAAAAATACTATGAGTTTGATTAAGAAAATTTCCTATCATCCTTGGGTGGTAAAATTAGTTTCAAAACTTCACGCCAGAACCTTGTTGCGAAAGATGTATTTTTATCTTGCCCGTCCTAAAGATGGTATTTTATCAATTCAATGCTTAGACTTTGAAGCAAAGTTTTTGGCTTTAAATCCGGATGATTTGCGGTTGGTGGAATCGGTAACCGGTAGCGCTGGCGAAAGACGAGTTATTGAATCTTTTTTATCATTGATTTCTCTGGGTGAAACCGTGTTTGATATTGGAGCTAATATGGGAACCTACGCTATTTTGTTGGCTAAGCGCGTTGGCCAAAAGGGAAAAGTAATTGCTTTTGAGCCAGAAGAAAAAAGCATCGCTCTTTTAGAAAAAAATATTGCCTTAAATCAGTTGGAAAATATTCAGGTAGTGGCCAAGGCCTTGGGAGATAAAGCTATAACGACCAGTCTTTACTTAGGGAAAACCACGGGAAATTTTAGTTTGGTCAAAAGTTACGAAGATCATATCGCTTCACAGAAAATCGAAGTAGTAGCGGGGGATGAGTTTGTTTTGGAAAATAAAATAACAATTCCTAGCGCCATTAAAATTGATGTGGAAGGTTTTGAATATCAGGTGCTCTATGGTTTAAAAAATACCTTAGAAAATACTTTATGTAGAGTACTTTGCGTTGAAATGCATCCGGGACTTTTTCCCGATGGCGTTGATGAAAAGAAGATTATTAGTTTTATTAAGTCGTTGGGATTTTTAAATGTTGAAGTTTTCAAGCGCGGATTTAGTGCTTACCATATTATTGCTACAAAGTAATGTCAGTGATTAAAAAAATTTCTTATCACCCCTGGTTGGTAGCTGTTGTTCGATTTTTGCATCTACAAAAAATATTAAAATACGCATATTTTTATGCTAATCGTCCACGTGACGGATTTTTTCCGCTAACGATTGGGGGAATAAAAGCAAAAGTATATATCAATAAACCTGAGGAATTGCGGTTTTTAGAATCTATTGATAAAGCCGAAGGTGAGAAAAAGATTTTAGAAGGATTTATTCAGGAATTAAAAGCTGGTGATATTGTTTATGATGTGGGTGCTCATGTTGGGCTTTACACGATTTTCTTGGCTCAGAAAGTTGGTAATACCGGAAGAGTAATTGCCTTTGAGCCGGATGAAACCGTGGCTTTTAATTTAGAAAAAAGTATTGCCCATAACAAGCTAGAAAATGTAGTCTTAATAAAAAAGGCGTTGGGAAATAACAGAGGGATGGCGACGCTGTATCAAGGAGAAACTATTGGCAATACGAGTTTGGTAAAAACCTACGAAAAAACCGTGGGAGAAAATCAGGTACCAGTCATTACTGCCGATGAGTTGGTTTTGGAAAATAATCTACCAATTCCAACGCTGGTAAAAATGGATATTGAAGGTTACGAGTATGAAGCTCTTTTAGGGATGCAGGAAACCTTGCGCCATCGTGATTGTAGGATGCTTTGCTTAGAAATTCACCCAGGAATTTTACCGGAAGGAGTTACCGAAGATGATATTATGGCATTATTGCAAAGATTGGGTTTTATAACTATCACCGCTCGTCAGCGGGAATTAAATTCATATCACGTGATTGCAAGAAAATAGTATGACAAAAAAATTATTAGTTTGTGCGTATTGTTGTGTTTCAGAGAGTGGAGTTTTGCAGGTCGGCGGAGAAGCTGAGCTGGGTTTTAATTTGGTAAAGCAATTTGGTAGATTTTTTCAGGTTACGGTTTTAACGCATGCTTATAATCAAAAAGCTATTGAGAAAGTCTTGCAAAAAGATCCATTGCCCAATGTGAAATTTGTATATATTCAACTGCCAACCTTTCTAAGATTTTTAGAAAAATTTCACAAAGGAGGAATTCAGATCTATTCTTATCTTTGGCAAGTTAAAGCTTATTTTGTGGCAAAAAAATTACATCAACAAGAATTATTTGATGCTTTTTGGCATACCACCTATGCTAACGATTGGATGGCCAGTTACATTGGTGCACTTTTGCCCGTGCCCTATTTTCGTGGGCCGGGTGGCGGAGCTCATTTTGTACCCAAGACCTTTGTTAATAGTTACACGCTAAAGCAAAAAATAGGCGAATGGGCGAGGCATTTTGGTCAGTGGGTATTTAGACACGATCCGTTCTTTATTATGGGTCAGAAACGCGCTAAAGCGCTTTTGGTGTGCAATCAAGAGGCCTTTGATGCTTTACCTAAAGAGTGGCAGAAAAAAGCCCATTTTTTCCCAGTGAATGGCATTAGTCAGCAAGATTTAGATTTTTTAAATCAGGCGCCTAAAACAAAGCGGAAGAATTTTTTAGTTGTCACTGCTGGAAAATTAATCACCATTAAAAGCGTTGATTTGGCAATGCGTGCATTTAAGCTATTTCATTTAGTGGCGCCGGCTTCCGAGTTTTTGATTTTAGGTGATGGGCCTCAAATGCCAGCATTAAAAAAATTAGCCAGTGATTTGGGTTTAAAACATAAAATTATTTTTTTGGGTTGGCAATCGCGAGAAAAATTACTAACAAAAATGGCTGAAGCGGATGTATTTTTATTTACTAGCTTGCGTGACGGTGGCGGAGCAGTGATTGTTGAGGCGATGTCAGCAAAAAAACCGGTGGTGTGTTTTGATATTTCTGGTCCTGGATTTCATATAAAGCCCGAATGGGGAATTAAGGTACGACCAGAAAATCCAGAGCAGGCGATTTTGGGCCTAGCCAAAGCCTTAGAAACATTGTATTTTAATAATCAGATGCGCACGGCGATGGGCGTGAGTGCTCGGGCGCGCGCCGAATCTTTTTATCATTGGGATTCACTAGGTAATACGCTCTATAAAATCTATCAAGATGCAATATAAATTAGAAAATCTGAAAACTTTTTTTAAAAAATATCAAAGTGGTTGGCTCGCCGTCATACTTTGGCTTTTAATTTGGGCAACCTATAATACGGATATTACGCGAATTTTTATTTCTGGCTGGCCAAAGGGTGCCTTGGATTTGGTGCACGGATTGCGTAGCTTATTGCCATTTGTGGCGCTGGTGATTTCGGGATATTTTTTGGTTGTTTCTCAAAAGATGTCAGGCTCTTTTTTAAAAGGTCCCCTAGGATTTTTATTGCTGTATGCGTTGGTAGGAGTAGGTGCTTCATTACTTTCTTTGCGGGTAGGACTTTCTTTTTATTGGGGAATTTTATATGTAATTCCTATAATAGTATTGTGGGCGGTAATGGTTTTGCCTAATGCCAAAGAAAATATACAAGCCATTTTGTATCTTAATTTTATTATTGTTGTACTGATTGCACTGGCATTAACGATAGCTTTTTTTGCTAAATCAGGAAGTTTTTCTTTGACGACGGTCCAGCAATTTTTACAAGGACATCGCCCTTACGAGGGAATCAATAATCTTGGCGCCGAAGTTATTACCCTTGGTATGGCGGGCACTCGTCCAACGGGTCTTGGTAGATATGCTGGTTTTGCGGTGATTTTATTTTTTATATATTTATTAAAAAGTTCTAAAAAAACTTTTTTGTTTTCCTTCATTTCTTTTGTTACCTTTTTGGCGGTGCTTATTTTTACCCGCGCACGCACTTCGGTAGTAGCGGTTTTGGGTAGCTTGCTTTT
>CAYYYT010000021.1:0-4738 GCA_964476105.1 uncultured Candidatus Saccharibacteria bacterium
GATGCCGCTCATCCCTCGTCTTGATGGAGTTGTTGGTTTATAAATCTTCATATGTTAATTAAAATATCTCTATTTTTTGACCTTCTTTAATAGTTACCACTGCTTTTGCAAAACCCTTTTTAAAACCTTCTACTCGTCCTACTCTTCGTTTCTTTCCTGGAGTATTAATCATATTAACCGAAGTCACGGTTACTCCATAAATTCCTTCAATTGATCTTTTAATTTCTGGCTTATTAGCGTCAGGTGCTACTTTAAAAGTGTACTTATTAACTGCTCCAAGAAAATTTGATTTCTCAGAAATGTGAGGCTCTTGCACCAATGTGTAAGAAAATGCCTTTGCATTCTTTGATTTTTCTTGACCTGCAGAAGTTGCCACTTCTTTTGTTTCAGCTTTTGCCTTTTTCTTTGTTTTTGGTGTAGCCGAAACCATCGCAGCCTTCTTTTCTTTTGCCTTGTCTTTTTCTTCTTTGTTTTTAATAAAATCTAATAATGCCATAATAGTTTATTGATTCCGTAACGTTTATTTTACAAAAGTCTTTTCAATTTCCTTAATTCCATCCTTTGAAACCACCACATATTTATAGTTAAGCAAATCTACCAAATTCAAGTTTCTTGCTTCCAAAACTCCTGTTTTAGCAATGTTTCGAGCTGACAAGAATACATTTTTTCCTTCGCTCATCAAGACTAATCGGCTTGCTTTTGCGCAAGGAAGTTTTTTAATCATTTCAGCCATTACTTTTGTTTTTGGTTTTTCCATTTCTAACTTATCCATCACCAAGAACAAATTATTCTTTACCTTTTCTGAAAGTACCATAAATAATGCCTTTCTTCGCATTTTCTTTGGAATTTCTCGTTCATAGACTTTTTCATTTCTTGGTCCACCAGAAACTCCTCCACCCACCCAAATAGGTGATCGAGTAGATCCGTGTCTTGCTCTTCCAGTTCCTTTCTGTCTCCAAGGCTTTCGTCCGCCTCCGCGAACTTCTCCTCGGTTTTTTGTATGAGCAGAAACTTGTCGCTGATTAGCGGTGTGAGAAATAAAAACTTGGTGCACCAAATCAGCGTTCATTGGAACTTCAAAGATTTCTTTTGGTAAGGTAGCATTTCCAGCTACTTCCCCTTTTTCGTTGTAAACATCAACTTTCATGTGATCTTATTTTTAAAATTAACCATTAATTTCTAACAATGTTCCTCGGTGTCCTGGAATAGCTCCTTTAATTGCTAAAATATTGTTTTGCACATCAACTTTAGCAATTTTCAAATTCTTAACGGTAATTCTATCAAATCCCATGCGACCAGGCATTTTTCTTCCCTTAATAACGTGCTGAGGGAAGCGCTGACCGATAGATCCAATAGTTCTTGCTTCGTGTTTCGCTCCGTGAGTTGCATTTCTACCAGCAAATCCATGACGCTTCACTCCTCCCTGAAATCCCTTTCCTTTTGAAGTAGCGATCACATTTACCTTGTCTCCTTCTTTAAATAAAGAAACGGTAATCTCTTCTCCTACTTGAGCAAAGTCACCATTGCGAGCTTCTTTAATATATCGGTATTCCTTGCCCTTCATTGACTTTTTGATTTTCGTTTTCTTTTCAATCTTTCCGTATCCGATTTGCAAGGCATCATAACCTTCTTTTTCTTTAGTTTTCTTTTGCAAAACCACACATGGGCCTGCAGCAACTAAAGTCACCGGAACAACATTTCCTTTTTCATCCCAGATCTCTGACATCTGGATTTTTTTTCCTAAAATGAATTTCATAGTATATATTTAAAACTAAATGCCGGGCCTAAGCCCGGCAAAACAAAAACGAAGTGTTTTTGATTGACGGACTTTTCTCTTCGCTAGTGCGAAAAGTAGTATCTCATCGATATCTATAGATTGTATTAAGTTTTTATCGTAATGTCAACCCCTGATGGCAAATTCAAATCTCGCAAGGCCTCAATGATGCTTTCATTTGGGCTTACGATATCAAGAATTCTCTTATGAACTCTCATTTCGAATTGCTCTCGGGCATTCTTATGAACGAAGCTTGATCGGTTAACTGTGTATTTTAATACTTCAGTTGGTAGTGGCACTGGTCCCACAACTTCTACGCCAGAACGATTAGCAATATCAATGATTTGCTTTACTGAACTGTCGATAATTTTGTGGTCGTAGGCCTTAAGCTTAATTCTCAATTTAGGCATACCAGAGGCTCCAACTTCTTTTGAAGCCTCCTTTTCGCCATCCTTTTTCTTTGTAGTAGGTTTTTTAAGAGCTGACATTGTCGTTGATTACTTAATGATTTTAGTTACCACGCCAGCGCCAACAGTCTTTCCTCCTTCTCGGATAGCGAACTTTCCTTTTTCTTCCAACGCAACTGGCATAATTAATTTAACCGTCAAACTTACGGTATCTCCAGGCATAACCATTTCAGTTCCAGCTGGCAATGTTACATCACCAGTAATATCTGAAGTTCTGATATAAAGTTGTGGTTTGTATCCTGTAAAGAAAGGAGTGTGTCTTCCACCTTCTTCTTTAGAAAGTACATACACTTCAGCTTCGAATTCAGTGTGAGGGTTAATACTTCCTGGTTTGCACAATACTTGTCCTCGTTCAATATCTTCTTTTTTCAAACCTCGGAGCAAAATACCAACATTGTCTCCAGCTTGACCTTGATCCAATGATTTTTGGAACATTTCAACAGAAACAACTACGGTTTTTTGAGTTGGGCGAATTCCCACGATTTCAATTTCTTCGTTTTGCTTAATAACTCCTCGTTCAATTCTTCCAGTAGCTACAGTACCTCTTCCTTCAATAGAGAAGACGTCTTCAATAGCCATAGCAAAAGGCTTATCCAATTCTCGTGTAGGTTCTGGGATAAAGTTATCGCAAGCATCCATTAATTCAATAATTGGCTTTGCAGCTGGATCATCAGCAGATGTTGCCGCTAAAGCTTTTGTTGAAGATCCTCGGATAATTGGAGTTTCATCTCCTGGGAATCCGTATTTCTTCAATAATTCTCGAACTTCAGATTCAACCAAATCCAAAATTTCTGGATCATCAACCATATCGCACTTGTTTAAGTAAACAAGCAAGCTTGGCAAACCAACCTGTTTAGCCAAAAGAATGTGTTCTTTGGTTTGAGGCATTGGTCCGTCTGGAGCTGAAACTACCAAAATACCACCGTCCATTTGAGCGGCACCGGTAATCATGTTTTTAATGTAGTCAGCGTGTCCTGGACAATCAATCAAAGCATAGTGTCTCTTTGGAGTTTCACATTCCAAGTGAGTGATAGAAATCGTCACCCCTCGTGCTTTTTCTTCTGGAGACTTGTCGATTTCATCAACGTTTTGTCCAGATGACATCATACCGCGCAATTTGCTAACATGCATAATTGCGGCAGAAGTTGTTGTCTTTCCATGGTCAACGTGACCAATGGTACCAATGTTTACGTGAGGTTTTGACCTCTCGAATTTTTCTGTTGCCATATTTTTTTGGTGCTAGTTAAATGTTTTAGTTATTTAGTTTTTAGTTTACGGTGCCCTAGACGTTAACTAGAAACCATAAAACTAAAACTAAACGCTTACCTAGCAACCATTAATTTTTAATAATAATTCTTATCTTATTCCATCAAATGAAATAAGTCAACACCTTTAATAAAAAAGTAATCTCTCGTTTCCCGATTCCCCCAAAAAATTTATACAATATAGGGCGAAGTTTGACAAAATATAATAATATATTAATATATTTGATAGTTTCGATCGTTGAAAAATAGTTCCTCATCTCTCCAAGGAGAAAACCGTGGCGCACGCCGAAGAAACTCTGCATCCGCAACTCGTTGCACTTATTGATCTCTTTGAAAAAATTGGCCTAAATGAAGCTGAAAAATTTCTATTAATGAATTTGCTAAATTGGCATAATCGTGGAAAAGGGACTCCCTTTTCTTTTGATGGACTAGAACCCTATGTAACCATCACCGCCAATGGTGCCCAACTCAATGGAGAAAGACCAGATTTTCGCGATAGATTTATTGCTATGTCAATAGTAGAAGTTCTTCGTAAAATCATTGGTCAAGAATTACTAAATCAAGCTATCCAAGATCCCTTGAAAGCTTTTGCGGATATTGGAATGGATCAAGCGTCAACTGCTTGGCTTGTCGCTCAACTAGGATTATCAACTAATTCAAAAGATATCCAGGACTCAATCCGAACACTAAGCTTTATGGGTCCACAGGGATTTTGTAAAGCCGACATTGCCAGATCAACCATAAGTCTTCTTTTGCAAAGACACGGCTAAAAAACATCAAAAAACCATAGCCCGCGAACATTTCGCGGGCTCTTTTTTTGTAACTAAAACGGCGTTCCGATAATTATCGGAACGCCGTTTTTGAATAATAAAAAAGGTCGCCACTGCCCTGCAGTCGGCGACCTATGAATTCCGAGAACTATCCCTTATAAACCACCAAGAAAATCTTATCTCTTTGGACAATCATTACTCCCTTGGGGTGGGGTAGCCATTCATCCCAAGGTCCTTCGTAAAGCAGAGTTTTTCCGTTAAGGAGAAGCTGATTTCCTCTGCAGATTATGACTCCCTTGGGGTGGGCATTCCAACCATCCCAACTACCTTTAAAAAGCAGAGTTTTTCCGTTAAGAAGAAATCTATCTCCTTGGCGAATTATGACTCCTTTGGAGTGGATTGCCCAATCATCCCAAGGTCCTTCGTAAAGCAGAGTTTTTCCGTTAAGGAGAAGCTGATTTC
>CAYYYT010000021.1:4838-7707 GCA_964476105.1 uncultured Candidatus Saccharibacteria bacterium
CTTGGCAAATTACGACTCCCTTGGGGTGGGGTAGCCATTCATCCCAACTACCCTTATAAAGCAATTTCTTTCCATTAAGTAGAAGCTGATTTCCTCGGCAAATTACAACTCCCTTAAAGCAGGCATTCCAACTATCCCAACTGCCTTCATAAAACAGAGTTTTTCCGTTAAGAAGAAATTTATCTCCTTGCCGAATTATGACTCCATTAGGGTGGGACGCATAATTACTGTAAGGACCTTCGAAAAGCAGAATTCTATCTCCACTTCTTGCTTTTCTGGAAAGTTGTTGGAAATTTCCTTCAGTTTCGATTGTTTGAATGAGTTTCACGAGCAAATCCCCTTAAGATAATCAATGTGCTCAACACCAAAAATACTCTACCAAAAAAATATCATTTGTCAATTCTCTTGCATAATAAAAACGGCGCGCCTTTGGGCGCGCCGTTTTTGAGATTCTATTTTCTATCTTTCTACTTTCTATTTTCTAAAATTTATTTCTTTCTTCCTTCTACGATTTGTGTTGCCACATTACCTGGCACAATTTCGTATTTAGAAAATTCCATCGTAAATGAAGCTCGTCCTTCAGTTAATGATCGCAATGCGGTTGCATAACCAAACATTTCGCTCAAAGGCACCATCGCATCAAGCACTTTCATACCATTGCGTTCTTTTGTTTCTTCAATCTTTCCGCGTCGGCTTGATAAATCAGAGATAACGGTTCCAAAGAAGTTTTCTGGAGTAATAACTTCAGTCTTCATAATTGGTTCCAAGATAACTGGTTTAGCACTTTTCGCCGCAGCTTGGAAGGCCATTGATCCGGCAATCTTAAAGGCAAATTCTGAAGAGTCAACTTCGTGGAAACTTCCATCATACAAAGTAACTTGCACGTCTACCATTGGGTAACCCGCTACCACTCCCTTGTCCATAGCTTCAACGATACCTTTTTCAGTTGGCTTAATAAATTCTTTTGGAATCGCACCTCCCTTAATTTCATCAACGAATTCAAATCCGGCACCGCGTTCCTTAGGACTAATTCTAATTTTTACGTGTCCATATTGACCCTTTCCACCAGACTGACGAGCATACTTTTCTTCACCTTGTGCATCGGCAGTAATAGTTTCTCGGTAAGCAACTTGAGGTTTACCGAAGTTCGCATCAACGTTAAATTCTCGGCGTAATCGGTCTTGAATAATATCCAAATGCAATTCTCCCATACCAGAAATAATCGTTTCGCCAGTTTCAATATCTTCTTTAATTCTAAAGGTTGGATCTTCTTGAGTTAACTTTCTAATAGAAGCAATTAACTTTTCTTGATCAGCTTTAGTTTTTGGTTCAACGCGCATTGAGATAACAGGTTCTGGGAAGGCAATCTTTTCAAGCATAATTGGCTTGTCTTTATCGCACAAAGTATGACCAGTTACGGTATCTTTTAATCCAACGGTCGCACCAATTTCTCCAGCGTGAATCACATCTAATTCTTCTCGAGAATTTGATTTCATTCGCAAAATTCGGGCAATTCTTTCTTGTTCACCGGTAATAGAGTTTAATAGGTATGTTCCCTTATTTAAAACTCCAGAATACACTCTAAAGAAAGTTAATTGACCAACGAAAGGATCAGTTGCCACTTTAAATACCAAAGCTGCAAATGGTTCATCATCTGAGAATTTTCGTTCAATTTCAGCTCCGGTTTTTGGATCAGTTCCTTTTACTGAACCAATATCCATAGGACTTGGCAAGTAATCAATCACGGCGTCCAAAATTAATTGAGTTCCCTTGTTTTTCAAAGCCGAACCACAAAATACTGGCACCAATTTGAAAGCCAAAGTTGCTTTTCGCAAAGCAGCCATTAATTCTGCTACTGTCAATTCTTCCCCACCCAATAATTTATCGGTTAATTTTTCATCAGATCCCGCAATCATATCCACCATTTTTTCTCTCCATTGTTTTGCTTTTTCCAAATAGTCAGCTGGAATTTCTTGTTCTACTACCTTTTCCCCCATTTCTCCTTCATAAACCATCATTTTCATTTTCAATAAATCAATAATGCCAGAAAAATCAGATTCAGTTCCTACCGGAATCGTCATCGCTACCGCATTTTTTGTTAATTTATCCAAAATACTTTGGAATGATCGTTCAAAAGATCCACCCATTCGGTCTAATTTGTTAATAAAACAAATTCGTGGAGTGCCATATTTGTCAGCCTGTCGCCAAACGGTTTCAGATTGTGGTTCAACACCAGCTACTCCGTCAAAAACCACGCAGGCGCCGTCTAATACGCGCAGAGAGCGTTGTACTTCAACCGTAAAGTCAATGTGACCAGGAGTGTCAATTAAGTTCATTTGCACACCCTTCCATTGCATGGTAATCGCCGCAGCAGTAATGGTAATACCTCGTTCTCGTTCTTGAGGCATCCAGTCCATCACGGTATCACCTTCGTGCACTTCTCCAATTTTGTGTGAAACTCCAGTATAAAACAAAAGACGCTCTGAAACCGTAGTTTTTCCGGCATCAATGTGAGCGATAATTCCAAAGTTTCTTAATTGATCTAACGAATGAGTTCTGTTGGCCATAAATGTATTAAATTATGTTACTAATGGTTGACTAAAAATAATAATGTGATAATATTTTCTTGTTACAAATTTCGTTCTTTTCACAAGGGAATTCCTATGACTGGTCAAGAATCACCGCTGAAAATTCCAAATCGAGAACCGCAAACAATCGTTTTTCCGGAAATAACTACCACTGAAGATTTTTTCAAAAAATTAGTTGCGTTCGCGCATCTCGTTCGGCAAGGATATTGGCCAACAAGTGGTACTGAAATTAATGATAACGATTTTTACGACCGGCATATCCGCCTTGAACACGAAAGAAA
>CAYYYT010000022.1:0-7699 GCA_964476105.1 uncultured Candidatus Saccharibacteria bacterium
CAATTGTTAAACGTAAAAGTGGTTCTGTATTTGAGGGGCGAACATTAAACCACCAATCTTGATACCAAACCGTAATGCCATCCAAAAAATCTTGTTGACCATCGGCATACTTTTGCTTAATCATTTCTAAGGCTTTTTCATTATCAGAAACCTTAAAATTCATTTCGGTTCTTACATAGATTGACAACTCTTTTACCATTTCGGAAACTTTTCTGCCGTCTTCTGTAATTAAATTCAGCAAAGTTAAAAAGGCAACAATGCCCGAATCCATATAGAAATAATCACGGAAACAATAATGGCACGATGTCTCTCCGCCCACAATTCCATTGTGCAAAATCAATCCTTCGCGTACATTTACAAAACCAACTTGGGTTCGCACCGGAACTCCCTGCCACTGTTTCACCATCTCTTCCACAGCGCGCGAACAGGTGGCGTTATAGGCAACACCCATACCAGGATATTTTTTTAAAAGAGTTTTTGCCAAAAGTAAAAGGGTAATATCTCCCTGAACCAGCGCGCCATTTTCATCCAGCAAAAAAATTCTATCAGCGTCACCATCAAACATAAATCCGAAATCAGCTCCCTGGGCCTTAATTAATGCCTGTGCTTTTTCTGAAGCGCCAGGTTCTAAAGGATTAGGCGAATGATTAGGAAAATTTCCATCAGGATTAAAATGTAAATCTATAATTTCAATCGGTAACTTATCTTTTAATTTTGAGAACACGCTACCAATAACGCCATTGGAAGCATCTACTACCACTTTAAAGGGCTTAATCGTACCAGCAAATTTTAATACATAATCAACATAATCATTCCAAATATCTTTTTGAAAAATGGCGCCGGGTGTTTTGGTTTCAAAATTGTTTTCTTTTACTACAGAAAGCAAATCAATGCCACGAACCACGCGCACCAAATCGCCTGGTTTTTTCGTTAACATTTTAAACCCATTGTACTCTTTAGGGTTGTGACTAGCGGTAATCATTACACCAGCATCAAAATCATAATTTGCGACTGCAAAATAAATTCCCTCGGTTGGAGTTTGACCAATATCATACACATCCGCTCCCTGAGAAATAATTCCCGAAATTAAAGATTCTTTTAGCTCTGGTCCAGATAAACGAGCATCAAAACCAACCGCCACTTTCTTGGCGCCAGAATGTTTAATAAAAGCCTGACCCACTAAAAATGCTGCTTCTTTATGAAGACTCGTGGGATAAATTCCACGAACATCATAGGCTTTAAAAATTCCGTAATCAATCATAGACTAGTTAATTTTAAGTAAATCTACTTCAAAAATTAAAGTTGCATTTGGAGGAATAACTCCACCAGCACCCGAAGCACCATATCCCAAATCAGCGGGAATCGTTAACTTTCTTTTTTCACCAACTTTCATACCCAAAACTCCCAATTCCCAGCCCTTAATAACCATGCCTTGTCCTAAGGTAAATTGAAAAGGACTTCGGCCAGGGTTAAAACTTGAATCAAATTTAGTGCCATTTTCCAAAGTTCCGGTATAATTTACCGTTACCAAATCACCATTTTTTGCACCTTCACCAGTTCCTTCTTTTAAAATTTCTACCTTCATTCCCTGAATGTTCATAGTGTTTTCCATAGTATTTTTTGTATTTATATTATTAGTATTTGTTTGTGGATTAAGAGTCTCCTGCTCGGCAGAATTTACTACATTGGTTGAGTTAGTTGAGCTTGCTGGAGCTAAAACTTCTTTTTGAGACTGTAAAAAGAAATACCCTAGCGCAATAATCACTACGGCACCCACCGCATACATAACCATATATTTTTTTGATACTGGTTGCCCTGAATTATTTTGTAAATTTTCTTCCATAGTTTTGTATATAAATTACTAATCTTCTAACCCATTTTAGTATGGCTCATATAAAAATGCAAATCAAAAAAAAGAAAACCCTCTCTGCATTACGCATCGAGGGTTTAAGCCCAAACTACTCCTCCTCATAAGGACAGGCAAAAATCATATGGGAACCACTCCAATCAAGTCGTTCGACGTAGCTGGCGTATTTTGAACCAACCGACCAACCGCGACGACCAGAATCAAGAAAAAAAATGTGCTCTAGACCATGAGGCGAACTCACCAATTCGGTAGCCAGATACATAAGCCCCGAAATATTGTCCAAGGCTAAAGAAAGCTCCAAAATAGCCTGAGGCGGAAGAATGCTCAAGCCGTGATACACTGCGTTGCGATAAATATCGCCAAGGCAAGTATTAGAAACATTTTCCATTCTCAGATCTTTGATCGCAACCGCAACCACGTCAATTTCTACTCGAGAAGACACACCCTTGCCCAAGAGATATTTGACCTTATTACTTTTTGCCGAAGTCCAACGGGGACCTCTTTTCCGAGAATACCACTTAGCGCAAATGGCTTCAACGTAATCCTCAACCTGAGCCGGAACTAAGGCAATAGTTGCCAGAATTGGTGCCTGAAAACCACTTCTTGCCTTATACCACCGCATTTTGGGAGTCTCTTGAATTGCCCGCTCACCAATCGACATGATTTGCCTTTCATAATAGGAATAGAAACTAAAAGGAACTAAGTTTGATTATAACTACACTAACGCCACCTGTCAATAGAGATTATTTGACATTTTTATTAAAATAATGTAGAATTAAACAACTTAAATTTCTAAGTTAAATATATGGAATCATTACAAAAAAACACACAAGACACACCCGAAGTGACATTTGCTGGGCTAGGAATAGCTCCTACTATTTTGGACGCACTTTTGGCAGCTGGTTTTAAAAAACCAACTTCTATTCAACACAAAGTCATCCCTTTTGCCAATGAAGGTAAAGACGTTATTGGAATTGCTCAAACTGGAACCGGAAAAACGTTGGCTTTCGGCATTCCCCTACTTGGACAAATTTTAAAAAATCCAACAAAAAAAGGTTTGGTTATTTTGCCAACCCGTGAATTAGCTTTACAGGTTGATGAATCTCTAAGAAAAATCAGTCGAAGCTTTGGCATTAAAACTGCGGTTTTAATTGGTGGAACTGGTATGTATCCACAAATCAAAGCAATTCGTGATAATCCTCATATTATCATTGGAACTCCAGGTAGAATTAACGACCATCTTGAACGCAGAACCCTCAACCTAGGCAATGTCGGCGTTTTAGTTTTAGACGAAGCTGACCGAATGCTTGATATGGGATTTGCTGAGCAAGTGAAAAGAATTTTGCAAACCGTTCCCAAGGAAAGACAAACGATGCTTTTCTCTGCCACGATGCCTGAAGACATTGCTCGTATTGCCAGCCACCATATGAAGTTGCCGTTGCGTATTGAAATCGCTCGCGCTGGAACAACTGCCAAAAATATTGACCAAGAATTATTCGTAGTTAAAAAGGACCAAAAATTCCAACTTCTCCGAAAAATTTTAGAAGAATATAAGGGTAGCGTTCTTATCTTTTTACGCATTAAGTTTAATGCCAAAAAAATCTGTGACGACTTAAGAAGAATTGGAATTCCAGCTGCAGAAATTCATTCCAATCGTAGCCTTGGTCAAAGAAAAGAAGCTTTAGAAGGATTTAAAACTGGGCGCTACCGAGTGCTAGTTGCGACCGATATTGCTTCACGAGGAATTGATGTTCGCGGAATTGAATTGGTTATCAACTTTGATTTACCAGAAAATTCTGAAGATTATGTTCATCGAATTGGACGAACCGGACGGGCCGGTATGTCAGGAAAAGCCATTTCTTTTGCACTTCCCGATCAAGGTAAAAAGGTGCGAGAAATTGAAAGACTAACCCGAGTATTTTTGCCAATTTCCAAATTGCCAGATTTATCGCAAATCCCAAAACACCTTCCTTATATCCCATCAACCGAAACTTCAAAACCAACTTACCAACACAAAAACCGCGCTCCATTTAAAGGAAAGTATAATAACTCAGGCAGACCAAATAATCGATTTAGCTACAAGAATAAAAAGAGATAAGGTCTAAAAAACGGCGCCCCGAACCCTACGTGGTTCTGGGGCGCCGTTTTAATTTACAAAAATCTTACAAAGTCGCAGTTTTTTCTTTAATTAATTCGTTTAATTTTTTCTTAACTTCTGCCAAACTTTCATCATCCATAATTGAAATCGGTGTCACCATTTTTTTGGCTTTCTTAAATTCAGCAGTTATTTTTTTTACCACTTCTGACGTTACTTCATCGCTTTTGCTTAAAAAAATGTATTCGGGTTTTTCCAAAAGTGCTGGGTTATAAAGTTCTAGTTCCGCACGCACCGTTTTGTAATCAGCCATCGGATTTTCAGAGGCACAAGAAACTAAATGGAAAAATACCTTAGTTCTTTCAATGTGTTTTAAAAACTTAATTCCCAAACCCCTTCCTTCCGAAGCGCCTTCAATAATTCCGGGAATATCCGCCAAAACCAAATCAAAGTAAACGCCCAAATTAGGCTCTAGCGTGGTAAAGGGGTAATTAGCTACTTTCACGCTAGCATTGGTCAATTCGTTCAATAAACTCGATTTTCCAACGTTAGGGAGCCCAATAAAACCAACATCGGCAATCATTTTCAGTTCTAGACGCATTTGAAAGGTTTCTCCCGGTTTGCCATTTTCTGATTCCATCGGAGTGGTATTAGTTGCAGATCTGAAATGATAATTTCCGCGTCCGCCACGGCCACCCTTAGCAATCAATTCTTTTTGACCAATTTGGACAATTTCAATTGTTTTTCCTGTATCCAAATTATGCGCCACCGTTCCCACTGGAACTAGCAAGGTTAAATCTGCCCCAGCATGTCCGTCGTGTAGTTGAAATTTTCCATTTTCTCCAGATTCTGCTGACAATTCTTTTTTAAAACGAAACTGCCGTAGAGCCGACAAATCGGAAACTCCCTGCAAAAAAACATCTCCGCCACGGCCACCCGATGCGCCCGTTGGCCCTAAAGACATTTTGGTTTTATTAAATCTAACCACGCCATTGCCACCATTTCCTCCGGCAACCGTGATAACGACATCATCAATAATCATAGTATTATTTTTCTAAAAATTTACCTAAATCTAGAATTTGATCAATTTTAATTTGCTCCACAAAATCCGGCACGTGACTTACCAAAATAATCGCGCCATCAAATTCATCAATCGCTTTAGCAATCACCGGAATATGACGGAAGTTAATGTGATTGGTTGGTTCGTCTAAAATTAATAATCCCGGCTTTTGCAATGAAATTCGCGCAAATGCCACCAAGCCTTTTTGACCTTCAGATAAATCACCCACTTTGGTTTTAAGCATTTCGGCATCAATTAAAAATCCGGCCGCATGCGCGCGCAACTGTTGTTCTGAAA
The DNA here is from genome assembly GCA_964476105.1 of uncultured Candidatus Saccharibacteria bacterium. GTDB lineage: Bacteria > Patescibacteriota > Minisyncoccia > Minisyncoccales > Staskawiczbacteraceae > VGLO01. Next base: position 5,320 of record CAYYYT010000022.1, read on the forward strand.
CCTCCTGACCATTGAGAATACGAGAAAGTGTTTCGTAAACGGTTTTGTTAAAATCTAAGTTAGAAAAATCTTGTCGGTAGTAACTAATTTGTAAACCTTCTTTAATGTGTTCACCGTGAGCCTTGCCCGAAGCCAATTTTTCCAAAAGTGTGGTTTTGCCAATGCCATTAGGCCCGGTTAAAAGTAGTCTGTCGCGTTTACCTAATTCTACCGAAACCTTCTTTTCTGTGAACGTATGATTTTTTACAATCGTCACCGAATCTAATTTTAACAAAACCCCACCAATATCATCCTGAGCCTGAATTTTAAACTGGCGAATCGTTTTATCTTCTTGTCGTGAATCTACTTTATTTTCTTCCATTTCCTCTGCATCGGCGCGCATTCGTGCAGCCAATAATCGTAAGCGACCACCCTTATTGGCAAAGTAGTTCATTTTTTCCTTTTTCTCAATAATCTCTTTTTCCAAGCGCGCGTTTTTACTTTCGTCTTTTTTGATTTGAGCCGCTACTTGATCCAACACATCAAAATAGTTTCCCACGAACCACTGCACTTTTTTAGTATGCACATCTAAATACAAAACACCTTCGGTAAAAGAATTTAAAAATTCTGCATCGTGAGAAATAACCACGCAAGTCTTAGGATATTTTTTAATAAAATCAGTTAAGTGACTAATTCCTTCTTTATCCAAATTATTGGTTGGCTCGTCTAGTAGTAGTACATCCGGATTTTGAATTAACGCTGCCGCCAAAAGTAGTCTCGCCTGCTGACCACCAGAAAGCGTTTTAATGACACGATCATGAGGCATAGCCAAATTTACCACTTCCAAAATGGCATCAATTTTAGGATCAATATCATATACTTTTTGACTAAAACATTTTTCAAAAAATTCCCTAATCGTCAAATCCAAATCTTCTCTTGGAATAACTTGCCGGGCGGTAGCAATGGTAATATTATTAGCCAAATTAATCGTGCCTGATTCGGGCTGTGCCTCTTGCATAATCAACTCAAAAATCGTACTTTTACCAGCGCCATTTTGACCCATCAATGTAATTTTTGCGCCACGACGAATAGCAAAATCAACCTCATCTAAAATAGGTTTTGTGGCTGCCCACTCAAAAGAAACTTTATTAAATTTTATAATCGTTTCGTTACTCATTTGTCTTTTACTTATAACACATTTTTTGAAAAATTGGAAGCCTTGTGCCCCGTGCGCCTGTTTACCCCGTAGCAAATCTTTAGATTTTAATATGGGGCGGGCGCACGGGGCAATAAAAAACCCGAGAGTATCTCGGGCTTCTTATTGTAATATAATTATGAAAGGTGTTTTGAAACTAATTTTGTCATTTCAAACATATTCACCACAGCCTTTCCTCCAAAAACAGTCTTTAATTTTGCATCAGCATTAATGTTTCTCTTATTGCTTGCATCTTGAAGGTTATTGCTTTTGATGTATTCCCAAAGTTTTTTAACCACTTCAGATCTTGGCATAGGTCCCTTTCCCACCACTGCCTCTAAGTCAGCAGTAAGATTTAATGGCTTCATGAAAGCTGCATTTGCTTTTCTTGGCATATTTTTTTCTCTGGTTAAATTATTTAAAAAATCTAACCAAAAATTATTAATTATATTTTATACCCAAAGTATATCATACTAGGGTAAATATCACAACTGATACCTCTATTTTTTCACATCAAATAGCGATTCGTCAACTACCGTAAAGTATTTTGAAACTCCCATCGATGGATTTGTGCTCATCGGTTCTCCTAATTTTCTGTCCGCATACTTTACGACAATTTCTCCATTTTGAAACACCGTTGATTGTGGCGCGATTCTATCTCCTAAGAAAATAGCATTCGTTCCACGCACTCCCTTCTTCTGACCTAGTGCCACGGCAACATAATAAAAAGTTCCACTACCGCCTGTTTGCTGTGATAGCAAGAAAGCAACATCTTTTTGTCCATCGCGATTAAAATCTCCCACCACCTCATTGCCAAAATACTGAGTAATAATTCGCGATGCTGATCCGGGCGCTAATTCTTCTTCAGCTCGCCCATTTACCAAAGTCACATTTTTCCCTTCAATAACATAGGTTGCATTTTTGGCACCAGGAAACGAAGCCACCCTTGATTTCATTTGATAAATATCAAGCCCAATACCCAAAGCTAAAACGGCGACTACAAAAATAATAAGTGAAGTTTTTTTATTTTTCATCATAATAATATATATACTTTATTATACTCCAAAAAGATAAAAACGGTTATAGGTTGAAATTTTTATCTAAATTTAGTAAGATGATAAACATATTGATATTCCCCTGTAGCTCAGCGGTAGAGCGTCTCGCTGTTAACGAGAGGGTCGTAGGTTCGAATCCTACCGGGGGAGC
>CAYYYT010000023.1:0-7611 GCA_964476105.1 uncultured Candidatus Saccharibacteria bacterium
TATTCCCGTAATGTTTTGACTAGAAAAGCCTTTTTTAATCAAAAGATCTACTGCCTTTCCGGAGCCACAACCAAAATCCAATATTTTTGAATTTTTATCAAGAGAGGGAATTATCTTTTTTAGAAGAAAAGGTTGATCAAAAAATATCCAGGGTATAGCCTCTCGAGAGAGTTTATCATATTCTATTGCGTGAATATTATATTTACGAGAGATTTCAATATTTTTATCAACCATTTTATATTTGGTGCCCAGGGCGAGAGTCGAACTCGCATGAGATTTCTCTCAGAGGATTTTAAGTCCTCCGTGTATACCATTCCACCACCTGGGCTTAAATTTACTTTATAACTTGATAAACTTACTAACTTTTAACTCACCTGGAGGCCTGGGTGGGAATCGCACCCACGTATAAGGGTTTTGCAGACCCTTGCTTTACTACTTAGCTACCAGGCCATATTTTATTTTCAATAAATCTCTTTGTTGATGAGATTTTAAAAATTTTTCCCTTTTTACTGCCTCGCTTCTTGTCGCGAAAGATTCACTGCCAAGCAATTGCCATGGTCGATAAAACTTTGTTGACCTCACTTTGCCGGAATTATGAAACCATAATCTATTTTCTAAGTCTTCTGTTGAACCAATGTACAAATCGTTATTTTTTAAACTTTTTAAAAAATATACATAATAATTCATAAGGTTCTTGTCTGGCTTCGCCAGATCTGGCGAAGCCAGACTTTACTACTTAGCTACCAGGCCAATTACAGAATAAATTTATTCTATCACTTTTTTTCCTAATTTCAATCGTTTTTTATTTTTTCCAACAATTCCTCAACTCGCGATGCCTCCGCCACCTCCTTATCTAGTACAAAGATAATTTTAGGTATTGGTCGCATATTCAGTAGCTTATTAATCTTCTGCTGAACATCATATACGCCTTTATTAAGCGTTTCTAGCACCTTAGGCGCTACATCTTCAGGAAACACCGAAATATACGCCTTAGCCTCAATTAAATTAGGCGTTGCTTCAACATGAGTTAGCGTCACCAAATGCCCAGAAAAGTTAAAATCACGAAGCAAAATCTGCCCAATTTCATGTTCTAAAAGCGAATTTACTTTTTCAATTCTATTTGACATATTATTTATATATTATATAATACCCTTGGTTTTCGCTCATTATCCTCTATCGGAGAATGGTCATGTCTCTAAGCAAATGTGCTACCTGCGCCATTATTGTGGGAGCAGCGCTTCTTAATGCCCGTGATCAATACAATCGGGGAAACTATTCAAACATCGGATGGCAGGTTATTGGCGGAGCAATTCTCGTTGGAATTGTTCTTGCCACTCCCTAATCCGACCTCCGACGCATTCGTCGGCGTTTACCACTTTACGCAAAAGTGGTTTTTTATTATCATTTTGCCCGCGCCCGCGGGCGCGGGCAATTTTAACACAATTTAAACTACAAAATTCCTCGTTGTCGCTCCTCAATCCAAGCTACCACCATATCGCCCTTTTCTATTTTGATATTACCTTCAAACAAAATTCCAGCTTCATCACCCTTAACTAATTTATCAATATCTTTTTTATTACGCTGTAAATTAATAATTCTTCCAGCGCCCACTTTCACATTCTCGCGCATAACATCCACTTTCAATCCTTTTTTAAATTCTCCATCAGCAATTTTTCCTCCCACGATTTGTCGATTACCGTCAGCCCAAAATACTAGTAAAGCTTTTAATTTACCCACATCCTTGCGAGTTACTTCAGCATCCAGTGATTTTTCCATAGCGTTTCGCAATGCCTGAATCAATTCATAAATCACATTAAAAGTTTTAATGCGAATATTTTTTTGCATATCATTTTTCATGATTTGCATCACTCCTGGGTTAATTTTCACCCGAAAACCAATAATTTCCGCGCCCGTTGTTTCAGCTAATTTTACATCGTTTTCATTAATATCTCCCACTTCTATTTTTAAAACTCGTAAAATTACCTTGTCGCTCGGTAAATTTTTCAGCATCGCATCAATCGCTTCAATAGAACCAAATACATCGGCCTTCACAATGACATTTAATAATTTTTTATCAGGATCAACAACCGAAGACGCATAATACTGGATCTCTTTTTTATCTAAGTGAGTTTTTAATTTTGCCTGAGCCTCTTCGCTGGTTTGAAACGTTAAAAATTTCTCTCCCACACCAGGCACTTTTTCAAATCCCAAAACAACAGCTGGCTGACTTGGTAAAACCTCCAAAATAGGCTTGCCGGTAAAATCTAACAGTGATTTTACCTTCGCCTGAGCCAAATCAGTGGCAATAATATCTTTAAGGCGTAATGTGCCCTTTTCTACAATGATGGTTGCCACAGGGCCTTTATTGGCGTCCATATACGATTCTATCACCAACCCTTCGGCTGGCACCTCTCTATCAGAAACCAAATTCTGCATTTCTGCTATCAGAGAAATCATTTCTAAAAGTTCATCAATACCAATTTTTTCCTTAGCTGAAACTTCCACCGATGGCACCTCGCCACCCATAGATTCTACTACCACATCGGCTTTCAATAATTCTCCCTTAATTTTTTGAGGGTTAGCCGTTGGTAAATCTATTTTATTTAACACCGCAATCATCGGAATTCCCGCAGATTTAATGGTAGCAATAGCTTCTTTAGTTTGAGGTTGAACCGTTTGCGCTGCATCTACCACCAAAAGCGCTACATCAGCTACTGAAGCTCCACGAAGTCTCATGGCTGAAAAGGCTTCGTGACCAGGCGTATCAATAAACGTTATTTTCTTACCAGCATGCTCAACTTCGTAAGCACCAATGTGCTGGGTAATTCCACCCGATTCTTTAGCGGTAATTTTAAAATCCTTAATAGCTTCTAAAAGAGAGCTCTTGCCATGATCAACGTGACCTAAAACCACCACCACCGGTGGGCGATTCCAAACTGGCTTAGGCGCAGGAACAGAAACTGGCGCAGGCGTAGGTTTTGGCGCTACCATTGGAGCCTCTGCTACCACTGAATCTATAACCTGAACTTCTTGCACAACTTCTTTAATCTTCACCTTTGATTTAGTATTTTTTGTCGAGGTCTTTTTTGCTGGAGATTTAACAGAAGATTTAGCTCTTGGCTTTACCGCCTCTTTGGTTGTTGTTTTTGCTTTTTTAATCATGTTTTATAGCTTTTTTAATGGCTTCCTCCTCTTCTTTTGATAAGGTGTGCCGTGATTTTCCGCCGACGACTGACTTAGAATAAATTCGACTTCCCTGTTCGGTAAAAATGCTACTCATTACAAATCCGTTATTTTTACCATCTAAAAGTGCAATGACAAAACTTTGATCGCCACCAAAATTTCGAAAGGGATTAAACCTAATAATTCCCACTTTTTGAAAGCTGATTTTTGCAATGCCTTCCAGGTGCTTAACCCTGTCTTCGGTTTTTTGGATTTCTTTATTGAGCGCTTCCACTTTTTGGATATAAGTCAAAATGCTTTCTCGCAAATCCTTCGCATTGCTATTGGTTAAAAAGGCTTCAATCTGCCTATTCATTTTTGTATAGCGGAAGAATAAAAAACCACTCAAGAGAGCCAGCCCTAAAATAATTACCAGTAGCAACGCAATAATCAAGTCCATTTTTAAGTATAAAATCATACTACCTCAATTTCGTCAAAAATTCAATTAAAAATGAGGCGCCATCTTCTATGGATAGAAATAAAAACTATGACAAGCACTTTTAGAGGCTTTTTGACTTACGCGGTGGCAAGGGAATAAAAATGCTCACCCGCTCTTTATAGCTTAAAAATTCTGGGTTTTCGGCCATCTTTTTTTCAAGCATAGGAATCCCAGAAACCTTCAAAATCAAAAAAGTAATCGTTGCGGGACCAAAAATACTTATCCAACCCCAAGGAACCGAAAGCGCCATCAAATAAAGCCCCCACCACAAAGTTACCTCGCCAAAATAATTAGGGTGACGCGTCCAGGCCCAGAGCCCTTCCTGCATTAATTTTCCTTTATTGGCCGGATTTTTTATAAAACGACTAAGCTGTCTATCGCCCACCACTTCAAAATAAAACCCTAGCGCCCAAATGAAAAATCCTAAAACATCCAGCCAAGTTAATGCAACCCCTACACCCGCGTTAATAAACAATACCGGTAAAACTACCACCAGTGATAAAAAACCCTGCAGAAGATAAATTTGGAAATAAGAACGCAGGTAAAACCACCTTCCCCAATCGGCGCGCCAAACGGCGTAGCGAAAATCTTCTGGTTTTCCCTTATGACGCATCGCTATATGCCAGGCCAAACGCAAAGACCAAACGCTAACTAATAAAGATACTAAAAATCCTCGTGGGCCTGCTGGATAAAATAACACAAACGAAGCCCAAGTAAATAACAAAAAACCCAGACCCCAGGCAACATCGGCCACATCGTTTCTTTTTTTCAATAAAGAAACGAAAAACCAAACGCTAGCGTGCGCCAAGAGTAATATAATAAAAATGAGCGCTGTGTTCATAAGCTAAAAGTTATCGCAACAAAATAGGTTACAACCGATACTAAGGCTGCCAAAACTCCACCCCAAATCATATCAACCACTGTAATTAGCAAGGGCCAGTCTTTAACAATCGCTAAATTGGTAAGATCATAGGTTGCATACGCGATAAATCCAAATAAAAATCCCCTCAAAAGAGCCTGTGACCAAGAACCGTTATAAACTGCCGGACTAATCACAAAAAATACCAGCCCAATCAGAAAAAGCAAATAAAAAATAATCGCAGCAATCCAGTTAATATTTGGTGTCATCAAAAACCCAATCTGATTACGATACAAATTTTTGGCTATCAACCCAAGCCAGGTCATATCAATGATAAAAAAGATTGGTAAAGCGATAACATATAATTTTGCAAACATAATGTATATTTTTTAATTTTTATACTTATAACCCTTATATTATAGATTTTCTCCGTTTAAGATTTCGTTAATTTTTTTGCGAGTATATTCTCCCACAATACCCGTTGGAGCCGTATTATTAGATGGCACCAAAATTTCCTTAAAATACTTCATTTGAAACTTTTGAACCGCCTTTTTTGTACCTGGGCCAAAATAATCAGTTTCGTTTCCTGGAGAACCAGGCCCCTTACTGGCAATCAAAAATCCATTTGCATTCAAAAACTTTTGCAACTGACGCACTTCGTCTTCATTTTTCAATCCATATTTTAAACTCTTAGTAAATCCAACGAAGGTATTTTTTATTTCCGCAGTTGTTTGGTCTGTTTTAATTTGAACTTCTTGTATTTGTTTTGCCTTATCTTCTTCTTGCGCTTTGCGAGCGTTATCATTGATAATTTGCAAAAATTGCAATGGAATTCCTCCTTGCGCTGTTACCGTTACAGTTCTACTAACGGGAGTCGCTACATTACCAGAAGAATCACTAACGGAATAACTTATCACATAAGTTCCAGGCGCCAAAGGATTGACCGACCCCGAAGTCACAATGTTTCTGGTAATATCTCCATCAATGTTATCTGAAGCCGTAGCCCCAGCATCTGTGTAGGTAGTTGGCGCAATCAAAGCAATTCCAACGCTACCTAAAAGCGTGATAACCGGGGGAACGGTATCGGTGGTGGAAAAATTCCAATCGGTTGAAAGACTGATGCCTGCATAATTATTGCCTGCGCTATCCCGAAAGGAACCCGAATCAATAATGACATAATATCCGCCCGTAGAATTTAAGGTGCTTGAAGGATTAATCGTAATAACCGAAGTTCCCGACCCTGTCACCAAACCACTGGTCACATCAATCGTTTCAACCGTGGAATTATCAGATACTTTTTTAATAGTAATATTTCCCGTTTGCACGGTGACTGCTTTACTAAATGTCATCACTAAATCAGTGGTAGGTGAAATTCCGGTGGCGTTATCTAGTGGAGATAATAAAGTTACTACTGGTGCGGTAGTATCATAGGTAACCGATGTATTAGTAACCGCGCTAGCAGAATTTCCTGCCACATCAGAAGCATTAAAAACTGCCGTATAAACCGCGCCAGAAACCAATGGCGCCGACCAAGTAGCGCAAGCATTGGCGCCGGTGGCGAGCGTCAGCGATGTATGAGCCCCCGAAGCAAGTGCTGTGCCCTGCAGAGTGCAAGTGTGCGGACTACCGGCATCGGCGGTTCCCGAAGTTCTAGTAAAAACGACGCTCGCCGATGAAGCGGTTTCCGAAAGTGTATAGCTAACGGTTTGAGAATTAATCGTAGCGCTTGAAGCTGGCGCGGTTGAAGAAATGGTTGGCGCCGTTGTATCAATCACTAAATCTTTGTTCGCGGCTAAATTGGTTGCAATACTAAAATCACTCATAGCGTTACTAGCCTGGTCGGCAATGGTTCCGGAAATCGTGTTAACGGTCAAATCACTAGAAGTATCCCCTGCTTGCACCGTGTAATTACAACTTCCCGTTGTGCTATTAGTTACAGCAAAAGTGCAGGTTCTATCGGTGGCGCCAGTTTCCAAAGTTACGGTGACATTTCCCGTTGAGGTTACTGCTTCTGAAAAGGTGACATTAACGTCAATGACATCTCCAGCTTTATACGATCCATTGGCTTTTGTGGATGAAACCGAAGAAATAGTCGGCGGTGTAGTATCTACACTGGTTGTTTGCACTAAAACAGTATCCATTTCTACTCCCGTGCCACCATTATCGCTAGCTACTGCCGTAGCACCCAAACCAATCCCCGCCTTACCGGCCGCCGAAATACTACTATCCGTTACTGTTACCTTCGTTACGCCATTTAATTTTCCCACCAGCGTTGTTCCGGTTACGCTAAATCCTAAAGTGGCAATATAATACGGAGAAACGAGATTATCGGTTATGCTAATAGATCCGGATCCTAGCGACGTCCAAGTTCCCGAAACGCGTTTGTAAATAGTCATCGTGGAATTAGTGGTTCGCAGCAAATACATATTATTGGCATCCTGAGCGCGTAAAATTAAAGAACGAGGATAATTAGAAGCACCAGCCGAAAAAACCGCATCAGCAAAGATTTCATAATCCGCGGTGCTGTAAGTTGCATCAGCCGTATAAATTGATCCAGCCGCCGAAGCATTTGAAGTAACAGAAACATATCCTGGCGTAGAATTCCAAACCGAAATTGTCATACCATTATTTACCAATAACGACCAACTGGTTCCCACATTAGGTGTATGGCTAGATAAAAGAGTGCTTGAACCTCCAAAACTATCAGAAAATATCGTCGTAGCAGCAAAAGTTTTTGCAGGAATCAAAAACAATCCCAAAAACAAGAGGAGTAAAATTAGACTTTTAAATCTAAATTTCATATTCTATTTATTATACCAAAAAATATTTTTTAAATACAACAATTTTTACAGAAAAAATGTTTGCAAAATAAAAAGGCTCGCCTGCAAAACGCATCGAGCCTACTTGGTTAAGAAAAAACCGGTTCGTGGATAAAGTCACTGCCTTGAATGAGCCCGGGAGCCCATTCAAAACTACCTGGTATTTTGGTGAGTAGATCAATCTCTTCCTGAGAAAAAATCTTCAGCACTGGCGCATCACCATTTTGATGTAAATCCATATTAAATCCAATCCCCATTTCTGGATGCCAAAG
>CAYYYT010000024.1:0-7592 GCA_964476105.1 uncultured Candidatus Saccharibacteria bacterium
ACTGTAACAAAAAAACCTATCTTTGAAAAGATAGGTTTTTTGATATGGTGTGGGCGATCGAGGAGATTCGAACTCCCGCTAGCGCTGCCACAGAGCGCTGTGCTAGGCCACTACACTACGACCGCCATGTTTTGACATTGATTTCCCGCAAATAAATCAAATTAATTTTCTAAAAACTATTTTAATTTATTTGTGCCTTTGGAGGGAATCCGCTTCGCCCGCCTTTGGCGTGGTAAGCTAGAACCCGCGGCGCTTCGCGCCTTTTACAAAACCCACAGACGGGAATTCGGGATAAACCCGCAATTCTCGCGTCTTTCCGGTTTTGTAGGAAATCCTATACGGGGAAAATATTTTTCCCCGACCCCCTTTTAGGTTCGATTCCTAATAAATAAATCAAATTAATTTTTTAAAAACTATTTTAATTTATTTGTGCCTTTGGAGGGAATCGAACCCCCATATACGCCTTAGAAGAGCGTTGTTCTATCCATTGAACTACAAAGGCGAAGCTATTTGCAATACTATCACATCTTTTTTTCTTTGACAAGCTTCCATTTTTCTTATATTATGGTATTATTGAAAAATATTCGCGGGGTGTCGTATAATGGTAGTACGTGCGCTTTGGGAGCGTACAGCCTGAGTTCGATTCTCAGCACCCCGACAGGTTATTTACAATTTTAAAATTTTTTATAGAATAGAAATGTCCGCGGGTATCGTATATCGGTATTACCTTAGCTTTCCAAGCTAATGAGTGGGGTTCGACTCCCCATACCCGCTCCAAAGAAAAGACCAGCTTCGGCTGGTTCTTTTTTTGTGTTTGACACGATAGGGGGAGTGGGTATATGATGAATGTAGTAATCATTATAAAATAATTATGTTAGATAAAAAATTAAAACAGCGCGCGCTCCATCGAGCAAAAATTATTCGTGGACAATTAGACGGGCTAATTAAGGCTTTAGAGAAAGAAGTGTATTGCCCCGGACTTTTAGAACAATCTCGTTCTATTCAACAGTCACTTAAAAGCCTTGATGGGTATGTTTTGGAAAACCATTTAAAAACCCACGTAAAGCACCAAATGCAGGCCAAGGAAAAAGAGGCGGTGAAAGAATTAATACGTATTTATCATTTAGCAAATAAATAATATGAATGAACAAATGTATCGTGTTAAGGGAATGCATTGTTTAGCTTGTGAAATTTTAATTGAAAAAAAATTACTGGAATTACCCGGAGTCCGCGCCGTGGATGCTTCGGTTAGTAGGGGAGAAGTGGTGATTGAATATGATGATCAAAAGCCAAGCATAGAATCTTTAAATGCGCTTTTTCAGAAAGACAATTATTCTTTTTTAGAAACGGAACCCGTAGAGAAAAAAAATGCCGGACTGCCCGATGGTTTTTGGCAGTTTTTTTCGGGATTTGCGGTTGCTCTGGCCATTGTGATTATTTTTTTATTGCTTGATAGATTTGGCGTTTCCGGATTTTTAAACATTACGACAAAGTCTTCTCTAGTTTCGTTTTTCATTTTTGGAGTTTTGGCCAGTCTTTCTAGTTGCGCGGCGCTAGTGGGCGGTATGGTGCTTTCACTTTCAAAACAATGGAATGCGCTTTATGGCGCGCAAGATACGATGTTTAAAAAAATTCAGCCTCATATTCTTTTTAACGCTGGACGAGTGGTATTTTATACTCTGCTGGGTGGCGTGCTTGGATTTATCGGTTATCGCTTAGCATTTTCTTTCACCGTAACCGCTTGGCTAGTAATTGTAGTTTCTTTAGTGATGATTGTGCTAGGGCTTCAGATGTTGGGAATTCGGGGTGCTGAAAAATTTCAATTAAGATTGCCCAAATTTATCACGCGCGCCATGGTTGATGAAAAAAGATTTCAGGGAAAATATATGCCTTTTGTTTTTGGCGCTCTGACTTTCTTTTTGCCCTGTGGTTTTACTATTACCGCTCAAACCATTGCCCTGCTTTCGGCTAGTGCCCTGCAAGGAGCGCTCATTATGGGATTTTTTGCCTTAGGAACAACACCAATGCTTTTGGCTATTGGAAGCGCGAGCGTAGCCTTTTTTTCTCGCCCACACTTAGCACTTTTATTTTCTAAGGTAGCGGGATTTTTGGTGTTATTTTTCGCGTTTTATAATATTTGGAATCAAATTAATTTATTAGTTTAATTATTTATGAGTCAAACAACATTCGTGCAAAAAGCCTCAATGGTCGTAGTCGTAGTTTGTTTTATTTTAGCGGGTTATCTAGTTTTAAAGCCCAAAACACCAATACCCCAAAATACAAACACTTCTTTGGCGCCAATTATTGATGGCAAGCAAAAAATTTCAATGGAAGTTTTGGCCAACAGCTATAGCCCAAATTATTTTAAAATAAAGGTGGGTGTACCGGTTTCTTGGGAAATTATTTCTTCGGGACAACCCGGGTGTGGAAGTGGAGCAGTTGTTTCTAATCTTTTGCCCAGTGGCGTAGTTTATTTAAATCCAGCGCAGGGGCAAGTTACTAGCGCTCAATTTACAGCGCCTAAACCGGGAATATATAGTTTTAGTTGCCCAATGAATATGATTCGGGGAACCATTGAAGTTAGTAATTAAGTAGCTTGATAACTATGGTAAAAAAAATACTTTCGGTTAGGGGAATGCATTGCGCCTCTTGCGCTAGCGTCATTGAATTGACGCTCAAAAAAATCGAAGGAGTTTTGTCAGTGGAATCTAATTATGCGACCGAAACGGCCACCATTGCTTTTGATGAAACAAAAACAAATCCAGAAAAGCTTTCAAAAATCATTGAGCCACTAGGTTATTCTTTTTTGCTACCGGTTCAAGAAAATTCTGGTGCTGGCGAAAATGCTGGACTTAATAAAGCTGAATCAAAAAAAGATAAACTACAAGAAATTGCTCATCAAAAAAAGAATTTGGCAGTAGCTTTGCCTATGGCAACCATCAGTATTATGATGATGACTTGGGAGATCTTGGCCAAGTTTAATTGGGTTTTGCCAATTCCTAGTGTGGTGGAAACTTTTTTTCATCATTTGTTTCCCGTAATGGCGACTTATATGATGTTTTCTGTTGGCTGGCCCTATCTTTTGGGGGTGTATCGATTTTTGCGCTATGGCAAGGCGAATATGGATACTTTAATTGGTATGGGAACCTTGGTGGCATTTTTATATAGCTTTTTTGTTTCGGCTTTTGAAAATGTCTTACGCCCCTTTATTGATGTTAGTCATAATTATTATGATATTACGATTGTCGTTATTGCGTTTATTGCTCTAGGAAAATATTTAGAAGCAATTTCAAAATTAAAAACCGGTGACGCTATTGAAAAATTACTTAATTTACAGGCCAAAACAGCGTGGATTGTTGAAAATGGTAAAGAAAAAGAAATTCCAGTGACTGATGTAAAGCACCAAGATTTAATTCGAGTAAAGCCTGGTGGAAAAATCCCCGTTGATGGAATTATTGTTGAGGGAAATTCTTTTGTTGATGAATCAATGGTAACCGGTGAACCGATGCCATCAGAAAAAGGAGTGGGTGATGCGGTTGTTGCGGGAACGATTAATACCAATGGAACTTTCGTTTTTAAAGCGACTCGCGTGGCTTCAGAAACCCTTTTGGCTCAAATTGTTTTAATGGTTGAGCGTGCGCAGGGAAGTCGCGCGCCGATTCAAGCGCTGGCTGATAAAATTTCCGCGGTTTTTGTGCCAATTATTTTAGGCATTGCCTTTCTTTCACTTATTATTTGGCTTACGCTTGGAAGTTATTATTTGGGCTTTACCGAGGCACTTTCTTTGGGATTGACTTCGTTTGTCGGAGTTTTAATCATTGCTTGTCCTTGTGCTTTGGGTTTGGCAACACCAACGGCAATTATGGTTGGAGTTGGAAAAGGTGCTAAGCAGGGAATTTTAATTAAAGACGCCGCTACCCTACAAAAATTGCACAGCGCCAATGTTTTGGTGGTTGATAAGACTGGCACCATTACCAAGGGAAAACCCGAATTTGCCAGCATTAAAAATTATTCATCGGAAGATGAAGGTAAATTGATAGCAATTTTGGCTGGCTTGGAAGAAACTTCAGAACATCCCATTGCGCGTGCTATTTTAGATTATGCTAGGTATAAAAAAATTACTCCGCTGAAGGTAAAAAACTTTGAAATAATAAAAGGTAAGGGAGTAAAAGGCGTGATTGATAAAGTAGAATATTTTGCTGGCAATTTGGCACTTATTTCTGATTTAAAGATGACATTTGATGCCAGTGAATTGAAAAAACAAACCCTAGAAGGAAAAACTCCGGTTATTTTAGCTTCTTCTTTGAAGGTGTTGGCGGTTATTATGGTGGCTGATACCATAAAACCTGAAGCGTCGCGTGCCGTGAAAAATTTATACAACCTAGGTATTGAAATTATTATGCTGACCGGCGATGATAAAAATACCGCCATGGCTGTGGCGCGTGAAGTGGGTATTAAAAAAGTAGTTGCAGAATTATTGCCCGAAGATAAATTAAAAGAAATTGTGACTTTGCAAAAAGCTGGTAAGGTAGTTTTAATGGCTGGCGATGGAGTTAATGATGCGCCAGCGCTCGCTCAGGCTGATGTGGGTATCGCTATGGCAACGGGAACCGATGTGGCCATAGAAACTGCTGGTATTACTATTTTGCATGGCGATATTTCTAAAATCGTGCAGGCGATTAAGCTTTCCAAAATGACCATGCGCACAATTAAGCAAAATCTTTTTTGGGCTTTTATTTACAATATTATTGGCGTGCCTTTGGCTACGGGATTGTTTTTCCCATTTTTTGGCTGGACGCTCAGTCCGGTATTCGCCGGTATGGCTATGGCATTTTCAAGCGTAAGTGTGGTAACTAATAGCTTGCGTATCAAAAGTAAATCTATTTTATGAAACAGCATCTGAAAAATAGTTTGGTAGCAGGAGTTATTTTCCTTGTCGCTTTTTTATTGGGATTTTTGGTTTCCAATGAGTATAATTTTTATAAAACCAAAGCGATTATTGCTTCTATAAAGCCCTTGCGACAGAACGATTTGCAGAGGAAATTTACCTATCCGTTACTTAAATATAATTTTAATGACGCCTTGCCCTATATTGAAAACAAATCAATGGAGGCTAGTATCAAACAGTATATTGAAAACCAAAAAAATGCCGGCGTTATTGAAAATGCTTCGGTCTATTATAGAAATTTATTAAATAACCAGTGGGCTGGGGTAAATCAAAATGATAAATATCACCCAGGAAGCATTATGAAAGTGGTGGCAATGATTGGTTGTTACCGAACGGGAGAGATAGACCCTTCTTTTATGCAAAAAAAGCTAGAGTACACTCAAGAAATGAGTCAAAAAACTAACACGCTAGCTTTGGCATCTCCATCTTCTCTGGTGATTGGAGAATCTTACCCTGTGAAAGACTTGATATCAAAAATGATTATTGAATCTGATAATGGCGCTTTTAATCTTTTGGTTAGTAATTTAGATTACAAAATTTTAACCAGTATTATGGTTGACCTAAATATTGATACGCCGGACAAAGAGGAGGATTACACCATTTCACCGGTGGCGTATTCAAATTTTATTAGAATTTTATACAATTCTACCTATTTAAACGAATCAGATTCAGAAGAAGCACTTTTGATGATGAGTAAAGCAGATTTTAAAGATGGTATTGTAGCGGGAGTTCCTGGCAATGTGGTTGTAGCACAAAAATATGGTGAAAGCGTTAATGCTAATACCAATAATCACGCCGTTAATTCTATTGAGCTTAATAATTGCGGAATTGTCTACGCGCACAATACTCCTTATGCATTATGTGTGATGACCAAAAAATCTGGCGCCACAGAAAATGATAAAAAAATTCTGGCATCAGTGATCAAAGATATCTCAACGATGGCATATCAAGAAACTGTGGGGATTGATAAAAAATAGCTTAGATCTCTATTAAAAAAACACGGTTGTATTATAATAAAAGAGTATGCAAGAAGCACCAATTCCACAAAATGAAGCCGAGCGCATTGCCTCGCTTTATAAACTGCACCTACTTGATACTCCGCCCGAAGGAAAATTTGACCGGTTAACGAAAGTTGCCACTGAGATTTTTTTGGTACCTATTTCCACACTCACACTTATTGATGCTGATAGAGAATGGTATAAATCTTGCCAAGGATTAACGGCTACGGAAGGCGATCGCGCTATTTCTTTTTGTGGGCACGCCTTGGTAGAAGATGAAATTTTAGTGATTCCAGACACTCTAAAAGATGAGCGGTTTTCTGATAATCCCATGGTCATTGGAAAACCATTTATTCGTTTTTATGCTGGCGTGCCGATTATGAGTGTTGATAATAAGCGCATCGGAGTTTTTTGTATTAAAGATACACAGCCTCGCCAATTTTCAAAACACGATGAAGAAATTTTAGAAGGCTTAGCGGCTTGGGCGGAATTAGAAATTAATTTGCGCGATAAGCATTTGTCGGAATCAGAAAAGCAAATGATTCTTAATAAATATAAGTGGAAGCAGGATAAAATTTTTATTACTAAGCATCAGCCATAATGTATGGTTTTTTATAAAAAACAGCTTACTATTTTTTTGGCAGTAACTCTAACTTTTGCTGTTTTTTATTTTTTTGCCAACAAGAATCTTCTTAATCAAAATCTTTTGGCTGATGTCAGTGGCACAGTTTTGGCGCCAAATTCGGTTCAAAAATTAGAAAATCCGCCAACAGTCTTTCAATCGGTATATATGACAGGCTGGTCAGCGGGTTCTAAAAAATACCAAGATTATTTAAAAGATATTTTTGCCACAACTCCAGTTAATACGGTGGTTATTGATGTTAAAGACGCTTCGGGAGTAGTCTCTTACCGCACTCAGGCGCCAATGGCAAAGGCATATAAGGCGTATTGGCCAGAAATTCGCAATCTGGATGCTCTCATAGAAGATTTGCATAAGCAGGGGATCTATGTGATTGGTCGTATTGCTGTTTTTGAAGATGGCGAGTTGGCGCACTCAAGGCCGGATTTGGCAGTTTATAATAAGGCTGAAACCTATGACACGACGCAACCTGTACTCTGGGGAAATAAGAATGGTTTGGCTTGGGTAGACCCGGCTTCGGAAGAAGTTTGGCAGTATAATATTGAAATCGCGCGTGATGCGCTAAATCACGGTTTTGATGAAATAAATTTTGATTATGTACGTTTTCCAACCGATGGCAATTTAAAAAATATGGGTTTTCCCAAATGGGATAAAAAAACTCCTCGCAGTATTGTGATAAAAAACTTTTTTAAAAAAGTGCGCCAATCATTGCCCGATGCTACGCTTTCCGTAGATTTATTTGGATTATCAGCTGTGAATTCCGATGATTTGGGCATCGGTCAGATTATAGAAAACGCTTTTGATTATTTTGATTATGTTTGCCCGATGCTTTACCCATCGCATTTTGCCAGTGGATTTTTAGGGTTTCAAAATCCTGCCGATCATCCCTACGAAGTGGTTAAATACTCCACCGAATACGCTATGCTTAAAAAATCTTACTATCAAAATGCGGTAAGTTTTATGGGGCCCGTTGGAAAAATGGCAAAAATACGGCCCTGGATTCAGG
>CAYYYT010000025.1:0-7360 GCA_964476105.1 uncultured Candidatus Saccharibacteria bacterium
TTAAGACTGGTTGAAGCTGTAATGGCTCGAGAGGCACCACCAGTACTTGGGATAACCACATTAGTTGTTGCCCCGTTTAAACTTATTGAATATGAAAGCGCCGACATATTAGGGTTATTTCGCAACCGTAACAATGCATCTTCTATACCAGATTCCGAAGTGTAGTACGAGGTAATTCCACGAGTAAAATTCGTAGACGCTTGCTGACGAAAAGCAATCAAGGTTGCCACGCTAATCGCCATACTCATCATAATAATCAAAATAAAAAAGACGATAATAGAAATTACATATCCTTTTTCTTCTGATGCAATATTTTTTATTATTTTTTTCATTTTAATAGCTTCGTGGTGATGCCGTTGAACTTACGGTTACCGTAGAAGTTAGTGCAATATTTCCGCTGGTTGAATTTGATTTTAAATAATTTAGCGTTAAATCAACTTTCACTGAAGGCTTGCCACCATTATTAATTTGCGTAAAAGTTAAAGCACTCGCCCAAATATTTTTTGAATTAATCACCAAAGGAAGTGTGGCCGAATCGGTTCTCATACACACCGATGTAGCGCATCGGAAAAAATCAATAAAGGTTGTCCTATCTCCCGCTGAAACATAACGAGTAGTTTCCAAAGAAAGCTGACCCGAGGTAGTCGTTGGCGTATAAATACTATTAGCCGAGCGAATTTCGTAAGTAATAGAATCTAAAATATTTCTGGCATTTTCTTGAACTTCTCGATCCACCTGTGCCTGGGCACTATTGGTACTCATAGAAAGATAGGTTCCTAAAACTGCCATCAAAATAAGTGAAAAAAGTATAATGGAAATTAAAAGCTCCAAGACTGAAAATCCTGCTGATTTATTTTGAGAGAAAAATAGTTTCAAAAACTTCATTTATTTTGCCAATTAGTTAAATAGACAATCGTTTGAATTGATTTTCCCAACCAAGAAACGGTTACGGTTGCCTTAATAGTGTCATTATCTAATGTTCCAGAGCTAGCAATATTACCGCTACCGTCACGATAAACCTGATCAAAAACAACTTTGCGAGAAAAAATACTCACCGCCTCTGTTCCGGAATTACGCACCCAGCTTCCAGAAGATAGAGAAAAATAATAATTATTACTTCCCCCATAACTGACTGTAGTAAAATTACTCCAAGTATTTCCATCGCGATATGATCGCAAAGCTTCAATCTCTTCTTTCATTAAGTTGCTCGCGCGCAGAGTTTGTTGAATATTAATTGAAATATTGAGTGCTAAAAACGCAACTTGCAAAAGAGTCATCAAAACAATACCCATCAATGCTACGGCAATAATAATTTCTAAAAATATAAAACCTGATTCTTGCTTTTTTATCATAACCATTACTGCCAATTAGTGTTTGTAATTGATGGCGTAATATACACTGAACTTGAAGTCGTGGTCACCCCATCTGCTGAATATTGCACCAAGCTTCCCGAAGTATCTCCTGAAATCGTGATGGTTACACTTTTATCGTTGTACCTTCTATCACGGTAGATATGAAAAGTTGTCTTAGGACCTGTGCTATTAAGTAATACTGTTTTTACTCTTACCGTTTGACTGGTTCCACCCACATCGGCCACATCGGTTAATTCTATTTGACCAGAAGTTAAGTAAGCACTAATTGGAAAGGTATGTACTACCGTTCCACTGTTATAACTTAAAATAATTGATTCATTATTAATATCAATCGTCCTAGTATAATCAAAAGCAATATGACGAGAATCTTTTACCCTATCAGTATCACCATTGGTAAATTCGGGATTTAAAACACCACTACTAGAAATTCCGATGGTTTTAAAAATAGCAGAATCTCCCTTGTTAACTGCTGGCGCAGATAATAAAATCGTGCCATATGCTTGTGGGACTCCGGTTATCTTACTAAAAACAACTTGTTGACCCGTTGGCGTCAAACTTACCCCCATACTTATTCCTCGCGGAAAAAAATAGGTTCTATCAGCGGTGGTATCCCGAGAAGCATAGCTTGAACCCTTAAACAAAATATATTTATTAGGCGTAACCGAGTAATTAAAATATACTCCGTAGGCGCTATTAGATTCTGCGGTCATGGCTTTTACCTGAGCCAGTCGTAACACTGCTATTAGTTCTTGATTAACATTATTCAAACTGACTTGCTTTTGCATAACCGGGAAATTCGTCACCACAATCGTTGATATGCTTGCCATAATTAAAATCGCGACCATCAATTCAATAATAGTAAAACCAGCATTTAGTTTCATAAACATTAGCCAATAGACTTTAATGATGAGTACATTGGCTGGATAATTGAGAAGGCAAAGAGCCCCACACCCAAACCAAGACAAATAATCAAAATTGGTTCAATTAAGACTGATAATTTTTCAATGGCACTGACGGCTTCTTGTTCGTAAAAATCCGCTAACTTTTTCAAAATCACATCAGTTTTACCTGTTTCTTCTCCCACCTGAATCATTTCTACCACTCCCACGGGAAAAAGATTTTGATACGTTTTTAGAGCAGTTGATAATTTTTCTCCTTTTTTAATTTCTTTACTAGCGTAAATCATCGCGTCAGAAAAATAGTGGTTCCCTACCGTTTTAGAAGAAATTTCCAGTGCGCGAATCAAAGAAACCCCTGAAGAAATAAGAGAGCTGAGCGATCGAATCAAGAAAGCTGAATTATTCTTTTTAACAATCGGAGAGATTAACGGCATTTTTAAAAGCAAGGTATCCAAACCTCTTTTCCCCTGTTTTGTTCTTAAAATGGCCCAAATAATTCCAACGAGCGCCAAGGGTCCAACGATTAAAAGCCACCAGTTTTTAGAAAGAAAATCACCGGTGCCAAGTAAAATTTTTGTGTAAATTGGAATATCAACGCTTAAAGAGCTAAAGAACACGCTCAAACTTGGCAACACGAAGGTAATCATCACAATACCTACAACACCCATAACCATCAAAATAATGGATGGATAAATCATAGCATTGATAATTTTTGCCCTTAATTCATGTTCTTTGGTAAGCTGTAATGCTAAAACCTGAAAAATTTCATCTAGTGTTCCAGATTCTTCTCCCACTTTCATCATATTACAAAACATTTCCGAAAAGATTTCTGGGTATCCACCGAGCGCATCAGATAAATTTTCTCCCTTGCTAATTCTTGCCTTAATATCAAGCAACGCTTCCTTTAATTTTTTATTCTTCGCCTGCATGGACAAAATTTCAAAACTCTTGGTCAGAGAAAGTCCAGTGGCAAACATCACACCCAAGTTTTTAGTCATCATGATTTTCTCCGTTGCAGAAACTTTCATGATGGAAATATCCATACTCCAAATAGATTTTTTGACCGATCCCTCAATATTGGAACGAATCAAAACCAACCCCTGACTTTTTAGTGTTTGAGCTAGTTGACGCTCGTCTCGAGCATTAAGCGTTCCGGCTTCATTTTGTCCATCGGCATTTTTTGCGATATAGGTATAATTTGGCATCGCGAAAATAAAAATAATTAATAGTTTATTCGATAATAACTCTGAGCACTTCTTCTAAAGAAGTTAGCCCCATAGCGGCTTTTAAAAATCCGTCTTCTACCATGGTTAACATACCGTTTTTAATGGCCTGATTTTTAATTTCTTCGGTTGAAGCACGTTTTACCACCAAATCACGAATCGATTCTTCCACCACCAACACTTCAAAAATACCTAATCTACCCTTGTAACCACTAGCCGTATCTTTTGATGGTTTTGGTCGATAAAAATCAATATCAACTAAATTTTCTTTTGGTTTTAATAATTTTTGATCTCGCAAAACTTCGGTAATTCTTTGCAAATCGCAATACTTTTTTAAGTGATCCAAGTCAGTTTGCTTTAATCGATATTTTTCTTTCGTGCCATGGAATTTTCGCACCAATCGCTGAGCAATAATCACATTACAGGTAGAAGCAATTAAGAAAGATTCCACCTGCATATCAATTAATCGAGGAATCGCTCCCGCCGCTTCGGTTGTGTGCAAAGTTGAAAGCACCAAGTGACCGGTCAGGGCAGCATTAATCGCCAAACTAGCAGTTTCTCCGTCTCGAATTTCTCCCACCATGATAATGTTTGGGTCTTGTCGCAAAAGCGCACGAAGTCCTGAGGCAAACGTAAAACCAATTGCCGAATTTACCTGAGATTGGTTAATTCTGGGCATACGATATTCAATCGGATCTTCAATAGTAGAAACATTCACGGCTGGTGTATTTAAAATACCCATCATTCCATAAAGCGTGGTAGGTTTTCCAGAACGCGTTGGTCCGGTAATTAAAATCATACCCGTTGGACGCGCCAAATTTGTTTTCACATTCTTTAAATCATTCCCCATAAACCCTAAATCCTCTAGGGTTTGCGCCCGAGTTCCTTCCGCCAAAAGCCTCATCACAATTTTTTCTCCATTAAAAATAGGCAAAAGCGACACACGCACTGAATATTTGTAATCATCTGTTTCAATCTTAAAACGTCCGTCTTGAGGTAAACGATGTTCGTCAAGTTTCAAATTAGAAAGCACCTTAATTCTGGCAACAATACCGGCGGCAGTGGCAACGGGCAAACTCATTACATCGTGTAAAATTCCGTCGATACGAAACCGGACAATCACCTCTTTTTCCAAAGGTTCAATGTGCACATCGGAAGCTTTTTGCAAAATAGCGTGTTTCATCAACGTATCAACAATTCTCACAATCGGTAATTCTTGCGCTACTTTTACTAAATCTTCACCGCTCTGGCGTGGATCTACCACATCTTGACCCAAATCTTTCAAATCAGCTGGATTCATAATGCTTCCAAACTCTACATCCAGGGTTTTTTGATACTGACGCAATGCACTCTTAATTCCTGCTGGCGTTGTTAAACGGGGCAAAATTTTCAAAAGTGGATCGGTCTTTTTAATAAACTCAATCACAATCAAATCTTCCGGATCCAACATTACCACTTCTAAAATATTATCTTTTTTACGAAACGCAATCACATTGTGAGCGCGCGCAATTTGTTCAGGAATAATGTTAAGCACTTCCGGTGGAATAGCCACACCTTCCACGTTCACAAAAGGAACGCCCAATAAATAGGCTTCGAATTTAGTTAATTTTTCCTGATCAATTAATCCCTTAGAAACCAAAACCTCACCAATATTTCTTTGGCTTTCTTGGCTTTCTAGTAAAGCATCATTAAAATCTTCTTCTTTAATAAGGTCGGCGTCTAAAAGAAATTTCTTTAAACGCTGTGGTTCTATATTCATGTTCTCTCATTATACCATAATTTTTAATATGCAAGCTGTGTAAAACTTTCACAAAAAAAATCCGCTTAGGACGGATTTTTTTGCACTTCAGATTGAGGAAAAACTAAAGGTAATTCAATATAAAAAGTGGACCCCGAATTTCCCGATTCTACCCAAACTCTTCCCTTATGAGCTTTAATAATTTGTGCTGATAAATAAAGCCCCACCCCACTACCAACCGTATCTAATTTCTTTGCTTGCTCTCCTCGAGAAAACATACTATCAAATAAATTTTTAATCTCAGCTGACGGAATCCCAATGCCCGTATCCGCGACCACAATTTTAATCACATTAGTAACCTTTTCCACCAGAACAGAAACGCCACCCTTGGGAGTATACTTAACCGCGTTATCAATGACATTAAATAAGGCTGCTTTTAATTTCTCTCGGTCCGCCGTAATCACCGGAATACTGTCTGGCTTCTCCATTTTTAAATAAATACCTTTGGTTTTCGCCTTAAATTCTAGTTCAGTGATAATTTCTTGCAATAAAGGTGATAAATCTACTCCTGGTTTAAAGGTTAACACGTCCCGACCCAACTGAAATTGCGCCATATTCAAAAAGTCATTAACCATTTTTATCATACCCTGCGTCAGGGTTTGAAATTTCTGAATAACTTCTATGGTTTTTTTATTCTGCTTACCAAAAACTCCCTTCAGCAGTAAATCTGAATATCCCATCATAGAAGTTAAGGGCGTACGCAAATTATGTTGCGTTGTCATTAAGAATTGATCTTTAAACTTATCCAACTTTTCAATTTCTTCTTTGGCGCGCTTTTCAATAACATAGGCGCGCTTTACATCTTCGGCTAAAACAGCAAACTCCTCCCGCTGCTCAACTTCTTTTTTCACTGACCGGACCAAGCTGTATCCCAAAATTCCAACAGCAACGAGCGTAAAAATAACTACAATACGCACATTTTCAATTTTTCGGATAAACAAAATGGCAAAAACTAAAAATCCTAACGCAAACACTAAAATTTGTGCGCCAATAACCTGTAAATTAAACGTCTTAAATCGCACCACCATATATGACAAAAGAACCAAAAAAATTGGCATACCGAAGAGTCCATACTGAGCAATCGTCCAATCATCAGTAAAACTTCCCAAGAGATTTCCCAAAGAAAGTGAAGTTAAAAATAAAGCAATCCCTGCCGTAATTAACACAATTTGCTTTCTCTCTTCTAAAACCTTACTACGTAAAAATTTCTGAACAGAAAAAATGAGTATCAGCACCACAAAGACAATTTCTACTAGATAGCCGTAAATTGCCACAGGTCCTTCCGTCACTTCGCGATTACAATTGCTTAAATCAAAACCTACGAGTGCATACTTAGTTGAAGACAAAACCAAAATAGGTAAAATAAGTAAGCCCATCATTAATTTTTGCCCAAAATCGATGTCTTTTTTCTCAATAAAAACGTACACAAAATACAAGCAGGCAGCATAAATAATCGGCTCGATAATAACCTGAAGCGACCAAAAAAACATAATTAACCCAGGTTTTTCGTTAGCCCATAAAACAAGGTCACAAAATATCCACAAAGAAAATGCCGTGGTAATAAAAAATAAAATTCTATTAATTAATGCCTTTTTATCTTTGAGAAAAATAATCAACCCCACAATAAATGAGGGAATTAAGGCAAAAAAATGAGAATAATAAATAAGGGGACCAAAAACATTGTCAGAAAAAATCAAAAAACTCGCAGGGTCCCAATTGCAAAGCAATGGATCCATAATTATGGCAAATTGATAATACTTTTGATATCGGTTTGGGCAGGGATGGCGTCTTCAGAATAAAAAGTAATAAAATTCTTTTTAATAACAAAATTATAATAGGAAAAACCAACGAAAAAAAGTACTAATAAAAAGAAAATACCTAATAGAAATTGTGATTTATTTTCCATTTTTTAGCTTTTTTATATGTTCATTATACGCTAGTTGAAAATCTTTGGGAATATTGGGCAAATAAGAATTATACACATCTTCTGCCAACTCTTGAATCGCCTTAGCGATTTTACGACAATTTTTGGCAAAATACGCTGACTTTGACAGTTGCGAGAATCTA
>CAYYYT010000026.1:0-6700 GCA_964476105.1 uncultured Candidatus Saccharibacteria bacterium
CTGTTTGACTGGTCCCATCAGATCGGCTTGGGCCGGCGGTGCTACTAATATCAGCTCCTTCACTGCCACAAGGAATAGTAATCGTTTGAGCACTACCATCAACTCCAAAGTTCGTTTGGCCAAAGGTATCTACTAAAATAGTTTTTCCTGGAGGAGTGCAAGCATAAACAATTCTATTATATTGTGGATCAAAAACAGTTGAATCTGTGGTGTCAGAAATTGCTCCAGGGGCTGATTTTAAACCAACGCTGGCGCTCGCTCCACCCAAATAAACTCCAGCGCTTATTGAAGCATAAGAATCTTTAACAGTAACAAGTTCTGGATTAATAGATCCTAGTAAAATAACAGAGAACATTAAAAGGATGATACCAAGAACAGAGTCAAATATTTTTGCCTTAGCTTCCGAAGCTACTGAGGGATTACCACCAGAAAGTAAAATTTTTATGCCTGCAATGGCAATTGATAAGATGCCAACCATTCCTGATAGAATAATTGCAAGTTCAAAAATATAGGCAATATAACCTTCAATGCCGGTGCTTGGAGTGATGCTGGTGCCTCCAGGAAGAACGGGGTAGTTTATTTCCAGAGCGAGCGCTGGCTGACTGAAAAATAAAAAGACAGCGACAAAAAAGATGATATTGATAAAAAATGATTTATTTTTCATATTTGGTCATTTTATCATATAAAAATAAAATTATATAGGCGATTGTAATCTTCGACGCGCTTCTTTAATTTTTTCTACTTCTCCTGGGTTGGTGGTAATAATTTGGTCTTCGGTGTAACTAGCTTTAACGTTAATTAATATGTGTTTTCTTCCGGCAAAAAATAAACCTTCTCCAACATTCGCCCCCAAAAGAAGCATTTTTTCACTTTCCGTTAGGTTAAAGGTTTTTTCTACTACCTCAATAGCAGCGGTAGATTGTTTTAAGAGTAATTGCAGTGAAGAATTGGTAATAATCGCTTTACCATAAGGCGAGCGCATAAAGTCTTCAATATCTTGAGTAATAGTGGTCACGCCAAGCCAGTATTTTCTACCTCGCTTTACTAAGCCAAATAAAAATGAGGCGCCATCTTCTGACTGCATGAGCCACCAAGCCTCGTCCACCACCAAAATTCGTTTTTTAATGTTGGTTCTCACGCGATCCCAAACATAGCGCATAATCATAAAGAGCGCAATCGGTTTTAGCGAATCCTCCATATCTTTAATACCAAAAACTACAAAACCTTTAGTAATAGTAATGTTTGATTTTTGATTAAAGAATCCCGCAAAAGTTCCTTCGGTATATTTTTTAAGTCTTCGCACCAAACTTTCGGTGCCCGTCATATTTTCTAAAATTTCCACGAAGTCAGACATAATCGGAGTTTTTTCTTGCCAAGTATTTGGGTCTGAATGCGGAGTAATATCGCGAATGGCATAAGTTTCCGTTAGGGCTTGGTCTAAAATACTATCTTCTTCGGTGGTTAATCCTCCTAGCATAATGCGCAAAAGTCCGACGAGGTTAATAATGTTAGACCTTAAAATATCTTCAGGGTGATCATCGGGTCCGGGAATAGGCAGGTCAAATGGGTTAACGTGGTTGCCCGAAGTCAAAGAAATTTTAAAGAAATCTCCACCAACGCCGTTGGCTAAAAATTCATACTCATTTTCTGGATCAATAACAATAACTTCAATGCCCCACATCAAATAGCGCAAAATTTCTAGTTTTACCGCGTAAGATTTTCCAGATCCTGAAGTCGCAAACACTACCGAATTAGCATTTTCTAAAGTAAATCTATCAAATAAAACGAGCGATCCATTGTGACCATTGGTTCCGTATAAAATACCTTCGTTAGAACTTAAATCAAAAGAGACAAAAGGGAAAATGGTAGACAAGGGTTCAGTATTCATCGGAATGGTCACCGCTAGTTGATCAATACCGTAAGGAATAGAAGAAATGAAACCTTCTTTTTGTCGGAAAAGCGCTGGCTTAATATAAATAAGTCGTGATTCAAAAATAGAACGCAGAGCGGTTTCCGTTTCTTTTAATTTTTCTTCAGCATCTTCATAGATGGTTAGGTAAAGACCTAGGCGAAACATTCGCTCTTGAGCGGTAACAATGCGATTGCGTAGCTTTTCAATATCTTGGAATCCAGTTTCCAGCGATGGGTCGGAAATGAGCCCTTTTTCTTGTCTTTCTAATAATTCAGAAGAAAGTTGAGTAACCTTTGATCGTAATTTTTTTAAAATAAGTTCATTGCTAACCGGATGGATAAAAAGTGAGATATCCATTGGCGTGCTTAAATTAATTGCCGGAGAAAGCCAGTCGGTATTTAGATATCTTGGATAGGAAAAAATGAAAAAAGTCTTTGAGATTTTTTCTCCTAGTTTAATGTAATTTTGTTCAATACCAATATACGGAGGTGCAATAATATCTTGCACGGTAATGCTTTCATTGGGAGTTGGAATTTCAGGAATATCTTTTTTATTAGTAGAAAATAGTGAAAAAGCCATTTTAAATTATTCTTAGCTATTTTAATAATTCGGGTAGAATTTCTGGATAATATCCGCTTTCGGCTTCAGGTAAATGGTGACTTGCCCAGAAAAGTTCAATAAGTTCAGGTGTGGTAAGAGGCATGGCGCTCAACCCGCATCTTTGCAGTCCCGAAGCCACAAATTCTAGTCGTTGCCAAAGTTGATTTTTGCATTTTAAAAAATCGGCGTCGCTTAATTTTTTACTTCCCTCGGTTAAACCAGAAAGCGGATTAAGTTGTTTAAAGCTAGTGCCCACCCCTAAAATTTCTCCTAGGGTATAGGGCACAACAACATAAAAACTTTTTACCATTACATGTTCTTCTTTTACTAATTCTTTGATAAATTCCACATAAGATGCAGTTTGTGTTTTAAGCAATTCGTTGGTTTGTTCTTGTTCTAAATTTTTTACATTATCAAGATAAGGAGTAATGTTGATATTGCGTGATTGAACGACAATTTGGCAGGTAAAATCCAGAGAATTTAAAAAACTCTGAAAGGCGTAAATAATTGCTGATTGTTCGTCAGATGACTTGAGGGCAAAATTAATAGAAGAAACCATCAAAATTCCGCGAATGCTATTATTTTTTAACATCAAGACACCCTCTCTGATTTCTTGGATTTCTAAAAATTCTTGCGTTGTTTTTTCTGCCATAATTACTTTTGCGTTAATTCAATATTGGCTTTCGCGCTTTTTAATTTTCCCGAATCGGTTGGAGAGGTTTTTTTAATATATTGCTGGGGACGAAAGCTAGGTTTTTCGTAATGTTCAACATTGCTTGCAACTCCCTCTGGTCTAGCACCACCCTTTTTCCAAGTATAATTTTTAGACCCCAAAGAAAATCCTAAAAAATGCAGTAAAATTTTTACCACGGAATCTCCATCTACTTTCATAAAACCAATAATGCCCGTCAGAATAACAATAATAACTCCGGCAACAGCAAAAACACTAAATGGTAAAAGCAGATATGAGGCAAAACACAAAAGTCCCCCACCAACAAGAATAAAGAATTGGCGGAAGGTTAAAAAGAAAATGATTTTAGATTCATCTTCAATAAATTGTGGAACTGAATATTCAGGCATAAGTTAGAACTATTTTTTTATTATATCACAGAATTTTACTGACAAACAATACGGATTTTTACACGCGGTGATGTACTTGACACGGATGTTTTATTGTGATATAATTAAATTATGAGGCTCAAGTGTTTTGAGTCGTCAGTTCGTTGAAAATTTCAGGAATTTCGCTTCGAAATTCCAAACTTCTAGGAGTCTTGTCATGGGTGCATTTATTTTGGCGGTCATTTCGACGACGTTGCTTTTCGGTGTCGGATATTTCGTGTTTTTGGAAATGGTAAAGAGAGATATTATTTTCACCGAGGTAAGAAGTGGATGGCAAAAAATTGTTTTGTATCAAGGAAGGTACGATCGTCCGCTTAAGCCAGGTTGGAATTTTATTGGAATACCTGGCGCGCACCAGCTTGAAAAAAGAAAGCTAACATTTTTCAAAACAGTGGTTTCACCAGACGGCAGCTTTGTGGCCGAATATCACAATGACAATCACGCATATGGATATAAAACTACTCCATATCCCTATGCTTTGCCGTTTAAAGATGTGGAGGATGCTAATAATCTGCATCTTTCTGGTATTATCAGGTTTCGTGGAGTAGTAAGAGATTATGAACAGGCACTTTACGGCGACGGTGATTTTTACGCTACCGCCAGTTCGAAGCTTTTCTCGGTATTTCAAGAGAAGGTAATGCCAGAAATCTCTTACGCAAAAGAAAGAGCTAGTGGAGGTGAAGATACCAAAGATTCCGAAGAAAAGGCTCGTCAGCTTATTAGTCAATTTCTCTGGGAGACACTAAGTAAAAAGGTGGACGATAGGCCATCTATTTTAGAGAATCTCAGAAATACAGCAGGATTTGAGATTTTAGAGATAGATATACCTGCTCTTGATCCACCAGAAGGTTGGCGACAAAAAACTTTGGATCCATTCGAAGCCAAATTAGAAAAGGAAGCTGCTAAACACAGAGCCGAAGCTAGTGCTGCCTTATTTGATGACACTAATCAGGCCCTTACTTTATGGAAAAAACAAAATCCAAATGCGGGTTCTGATGAAATTAAGGAAAAGCAAAGGGAGCTTCGAGATCGCGCTGAGTTAAAATCGCCACAATAGCATCAGGAAGATGTTCGAATTCAGGGACTCGAGAATGCTTCCAGGGCGGTCATTGGTGGAGGTGGACAAGGCGCCGGCGGAACAGGAATTCTTGTTGGCAACCAAGGAGGGGGCAAACAGGGAGGAAATTCCGGCGGAAAGAACCAGGGAGGCGGTCAAAAGGGAGGAGGTTCCGGCAGTGGAAAGGGGCAGGAAGGCGATCAGTCTTCCGATGATCCTGCAGCTGGTTTGGTTCAAGAACCAGGCGAAAGTGCCGAGGATTTTGCAAGAAGAAAGAAGATCGCTGCTCGTAAAAAACCTTGAAAAAGGTTAATCAAAAGGGCTTTCGCGCGCGTCGCGAAAGCCCTTCTTTTTTTATTTATTCTATGGGTTCTCGGTAATTATCAGATTTTTGAGGAGAGTTTTGTTGATTGTTTGTGATTGGTTTAGGTTGACTGTTTTGCAAAATTTCTTTGGTATCTTGGGTGTATTTTTTATTTTCTTCGCTTATCTTTGCATTTTCTGCTACATTTTTTGTTTCAGGATTTTTCACACCAGAAGGAATAGTGCCAGCATTATCAAGTTTCATATAAGCAACTAATTTAAGTTTAATATCTTGAATAATGTTTTTAGCTATTTCTTGACTGATAGCTAGGTGTTTTTGCAGGAGTTCTGTAATTTTTTCATCGGGGGCAATTTTTTTAAATAACACAATAGCTGCATGTTTGATAATAACTGCTTGAGAATCTTGACCGCTTTTTTCGCGCTCAAGCCATTTTTTAGGAGTGTCTTTAATTTGATTTTTTTCTAAAATATTATAAATCACATCCACAAGATCTGTTTCTTCGGGTAGGTCAAAAATAATGTTTTGATTAGGTAATTTCATTATTTTAGTAAAGCATCAAGCTTCTCTATTAATTTTTGAGTTTTTGGCATTTCTGCATCTACTGCATCTAGTTCATCATACTCATTTTTTGATAGAGCACGAGTTCTAGATATTGTTACTAAAGCTGATTCTCTTGTTTGTAGTGCGGCTAACTCGCTAACTGCTGTAGCTCGCATTGTTCTTAACTGATCCATTTGGTCTTCACTAGCCTCCTTGAAAGCTTCATTTAATTTTTTATGACTGGTATGCTCTACTACATCTCTATCAACAGTTTCCATGTTTGATATATTCTTGTGGCTCATTTTCTTTATAGTAGATATTTTTACAGCGCGCTTTTGTAATGCTGTACGAGCTTCGTCGGCATTCTTTCCTGGGTTCATGGCAATATAATTTTGAATATTCTTAGCAGAAACTACTTGAGCTTCAACCTTTTCTTTATTAAGCGTTGATAAATCAGGATTTCCTTTTTCAAATTCGCTAACGTTAACTCCATAGGCCTTGCCATTAGCCATTACCTTGGCAACATCATCAGGTGACTTGATAAGGTGAGTTTTTCCATCTTTAATAAGCTTCTCGGTGAAAGCAGCTCCTCGAGCACCGCCTTTGAGCACCTCTTGGACGATTTTTTTATCATCATTTTCAGCATTAACAATTCTATCAAATTCTTTTAGTCGAGTTTCGTTACGAAGTTTTTGATTTGCCTGAGTTGTTCCACGAGTATCTAAGTTAATAGCTTCACGGAACTTTGAATACCTATCTTTTGCACGATTTCTAAGATCCTGATAGCCTTCTTTAATAGCTTCTCCATACTTACTGTTTCCCGCAATCTTTAGGGCGCCTGCGCCTGCGCTGCCCATAACTGAAGCACCGCCAGTAACAATAGCTGCGACAACAGCAGCGGCGGCGGCCATAACTAATTTAGCAATACCATCGGCTTTAGCAAGTAACTTAAGTCCCGTTACCATAAAACCAGTAACAATGAGCAGTTTAAATATTGATTCAACAATTTCTCCTGGAGTTCCTATAATTAATGCTCCGGTGCTGGAACTGGTATTAAAAAATGCGCGCAAGATGCCGGTAGCTAAATTTAGGAAAAAAGCTGCCCCTAGTCCAATAAAACTCCATTTAACAAAGCTGTCGCGCCACT
>CAYYYT010000027.1:0-6685 GCA_964476105.1 uncultured Candidatus Saccharibacteria bacterium
TCCGGTAGTAGCCGTAGTGGTTACTCCCTCTCTCATATCGTTATCAATTAACGCGTCAACCGCTTCTTGAAGCATTCGCTTTTCGTTTCGTACAATCACTGAAGGCGCTGCAATTTCTTGTAGGTATTTTAATCGGTTATTTCGGTTGATAACTCGGCGATACAAATCATTTAAATCTGACGAAGCATAGCGTCCGCCATCAAGTTGCACCATTGGGCGCAAGTCTGGTGGCAACACTGGAAGCACATCAATAAACATCCATTCAGGACGAACTTTCGCATGCATCATTCCTTTAAATAATCGCAATCGGCGCAACACATTTTTCTTAGTTGCAGGAGGAGCTTCTTGGCTTTCTTTAATCAATTCATCAACGGTGACCGGAATGTTAATTTGAGTAAATAATTCCTTAATCACTTCCGCGCCAGTACCAGCTTCAAAAATTTCTCCGTATTTGAGTGACAAATCATGGTAAATAACCTCTGACAAAATGCGCAAAGGCTTAATTTCCAAAATTTCTTCTTCTACTTTTGCACGAACCTGCTTTAATTCAGTTTTTTCAGCTTCGGTTTCGGCTTTTTTCAGTTTGCTTTTAAATTCTTGATCAATTTCTTCTAAAATGCGAGTTCGGGCTTCGTCGTTAACCTTGGTAATAATGTAAGAAGAAAAATAAATAACTTTTTCTAACTGTTGCGATGACTTGTTAAGCACCAATCCCATGCGACTTGGCACTCCTCGCAAAAACCAGATGTGAGAAACCGGAGTATGTAATTTAATGTGTCCCATGCGTTCTCTTCGCACTTGAGACTTGGTTACTTCCACACCACAACGGTCACACACTACACCCTTGTATCTAATTCTTTTATATTTTCCGCAAGCGCATTCATAATCCTTTTCAGGACCAAAAATTCGCTCGTCGAACAAACCATCTTTTTCTGGTTTTTGTGTTCGATAATTAATCGTTTCTGGCTTGGTGATTTCACCATGAGACCAGCTCAAAATTTCCTCAGGTGAGGCAATCTTGATTCTAATTGATTCTAAGTCGAGTACTCGCATAGGCGTAAAAATTTAAATTATTTATCTTTTACTTCTTTGATTTTTTCCTTGACTTCGACTGCCATGCCAAGTGACTTTAATTCAGCGACTAACAAATTAAATGAAGCCGGAATATTCGGATTGCGAATTGGTTCGCCCTTCAAGATAGATTCATAGGCTGCTGCACGACCAACCACGTCGTCAGATTTAATGGTCAACATTTCTTGCAAAATATTAGCCACACCGTATCCTTGCAAAGCCCAAACTTCCATTTCTCCGAATCTTTGACCTCCAAACTGAGCCTTTCCTCCCAATGGCTGTTGCGTAATTAATGAGTAAGGACCAATCGATCGAGCGTGCACCTTGCCTTCTACCATGTGGATAAGCTTCATAATATACATATATCCTACGGTAATAGGTCGTGGGAATGGTAAACCAGTTCGTCCATCATATAAAGTAACCTGTCCTGATTCTGGCAAACCTGCTTCTTTTAATTCTCGCTTAATATCTTCTTTATTAGCTCCCAAAAGTGAAGGAGTAATCGCAAAATAATTTAGTTTCTTTGCTGCCCAACCCAAGTGAGTTTCCAAAATCTGTCCAATGTTCATACGCGATGGAACTGAAAGCGGAGACAATACCAAATCCACCGGAGTTCCATCAGCCAAAAATGGCATTTCTTCAACCGGTAAAATCTTTGAAACCACTCCCTTGTTTCCGTGTCGTCCTACCAGCTTATCTCCCACTTTAATGTGACGCAATTGTGAAACTTGAACCTGAATTTTCTTAATCACTCCTGGTTCTAATTTATGTCCCAAATCGCGTGAGAAAATTTTCACGTTCACCACTTTTCCTTTCTTACCGTGCTCCATTCTAAGCGAAGTATCTTTTACATCCTTAGCTTTGTCACCGAAAATAGCGCGAAGCAATCGTTCTTCAGGAGTTAATTCAGCTTCTCCTTTTGGAGAAATTTTTCCAACTAAAATGTCGTTAGGTCCAACCGATGCACCTACGCGAACAATTCCTTCTTCATCCAAATCTTTCAATTTTTCTTCTCCCACATTAGGAATATCAGAAGTCGTAACTTCAGGGCCTAATTTAGTTTCCCGAATGTCGCAGGTAAAATCTTCAATATGAACTGAAGTAAATTCATATTCTTTTACCAATTTTTCTGAAATAACAATCGAGTCTTCAAATCCTCCTCCTCGTAATGGCATGAAACAAACCAAAATGTTTCTACCCAAAGCCAATCGGCCATTATCAATAGAAGCTCCGTCGGTTAAAATATCGCCCTTCTTAATTTTTTGTCCTTTCTTAACAATAGGTTTTTGATGGAAACATGAGTACTGGTTGGTACGAACGAATGTTTGTAATTCGTATTCTTTTTCTACGCTCTTACCGCCAGCGGTTTTGTAATCAACCAAAATGCGAGAAGCATCTACTTCCAAAATAGTTCCATCGTATTCAGCCAAAATAACTTGTCCTGAATCGCGCGCAATGTTTTTTTCCACGCCAGTTCCAACTACCGGAGCTTCTGGACGAATCAATGGCACGGCTTGTCTCTGCATGTTTGAACCCATCAACGCTCGAGAAGCGTCGTCGTTTTGCAAAAATGGAATCAATGAAGCTGCCACCGAAATAAATTGCTTGCTGGAAACATCGGCGTAATCAACTTTAGAAATTTCTACTTCCGCTGGTTCTCCCTTCACACGAGCTTCTACTTTGTTTGGCAAAATTTCTGGCAAAATCTTTCCACTTTCATCTAGTTGCGTTGAAGCAGTAATAATAACATGACGCTCTTCTTCTTGAGCTGAAAGATAATGTACTTCGTCGGTAACTTTACCGTTTTTAACTTTAAAATAAGGAGCTTCAATAAATCCATAAGGATTTACCTTGGCAAAAGTTGATAAGTGACCTACCAATCCTACGTTAGGACCTTCCGGAGTTTCAATCGGACAAATTCTTCCGTAGTGACTAGGTTGTACGTCTCGCACTTCAAAGCCAGCTCGTTCGCGAGTCAATCCTCCTGGACCAGTCGTGGTTAATCTTCGCTTGTGTTCTACTTCAGCTAATGGATTTTCGTTATCCATAAACTGTGAGAATTGAGATGAAGTATAAAATTCTTTTACCACAGACATTAAAGGTCGTGGGTTTACCAATTGCATAGCGGTAATGGTAGCAGGATCAAGCGTAGACATTTTGTCCTTGATAATTCTTTCCATACGCATCAAACCAACGCGCAATCGGTTTTGCAAAAGTTCTGAAAGAGTTCGCACTCGGCGGTTTCCCAAGTGGTCAACTTGATCCGGAGTAGCATTTGGATCGTTGTTTAAACGAATAATTTCGCGAACCACTTCGGTTAAGTCAGCAATGCTTAAAATTCTGTCTTCTTTAGTAATTTCTTCGTCTTTTTTGCCTTTCTTTTCTAGTTGAGGAAGTCTCTGCCAAGTTTTCCATCGTCCAACTTGTGACAAATCATAGCGGTCAAAGTTAAAGAACATGTTAAAAATCAAATCCTGAGCCGTATCTGGGGTTACCAAATCTCCCGGACGCAATCGTCGGTAAATTTCCACCAAAGCTTCTTTTTGATCCTTACAAGTGTCGCGCTTTAAGGTTTCGGCAATATATTTAATTTCTCCAGTATCAACATCCTTAAAAGTTTCTTGAATTTTTTCTACGGTATCAAGACCCAACGCCAAAAGAAGCGTTGTGGCTGGCACTTTTCGCTTTCGGTTAATTTTTACTCCAATAAATCCTGATTCTTCTGTTTCAAATTCCAACCAAGCACCTCGGTTTGGAATAATTTTACCACCAAAATGGTTTCTACCACGCAAAGTTCTCATGGTAAAGAATGCGCCAGGTGATCGAATTAACTGAGGAACCACTACTCGTTCTACTCCGTTAACGATAAAAGTTCCCCGTTCAGTCATGAGGGGAAAATCTGCCAAATACAATTCTTGCTCTTTAACTTCTTTGGTTTTTAAGTTAACCAAACGCACCTTTGATCGCAATGAAACTTCAAGCGAATCATTGTTTCTCTTAGCTTCCAAACCATTTTTATAATTTGGCGCGCTAAATTTATAGTCCAAAAACCACAATTCAAATTCTTTGCCAGTATAATCAACGATTGGAGAAATTTCTGCAAATAATTCTTTAAGTCTTATTTGCGTAAAGTTTTCCCACGAATCTTTTTGCATCGTCAAAAGATTCGGTGTTGGAAACGAAAGATTAGACTTTGAAAAATTTTTAACCTTTTGTATTTCTTCTGCCATATGGAAATATCAAAAATGAAATATCAAATATCAAAAACTTTATACTAGGATTTTTTGATACCTAAGTTTTGATTTTTTATATTTAATTTTTGATCTTGTTTTATACAAAGACAAATTAAAAAGACAAAAAACCCTGCTGAAGTAGGGTTTGGCCTTTGCCCATTCTTGGGGGCAAAAAAAATCAGGGTTTCAGACAAAAAAACAACCAAAAGGCAAAGGCTTTAAATTTTAGCTACAAAAAATGGGTGATCACTTTTTTATTCTGCGCGAATAATATAGTTTGATTATATTCTTTTATATAAATTTGTCAACTCTTTTTTAAATCCAAATCACTTTTGTAAAAAAAGAAGTCGTGTTGCGCTTGACGCAACACGACTCTACGTAAGACTATTTAGCCTTGCTTTTTAAATCTTTGCGAACGACGGCGACCCACCAGCTACCATACCATTCATAACCACCGCGACCGACACGCACACTCCGCTCGCTGTCCCAGTTGCGGAAAGTCGCCCAGTGCCACGCTTTATCACCGGCAATTTGCCAATGAGTAAAGTTGGGATATTTATCGGCGAAGGCGGGATCTTCCTCGTTGACAGCCGCCAGTTCCCAAGGGTCGGCTAGGCGGTAGCCGGCGGGAATAAATTTATCAACCCCCTTGTCGCTCATGAAGTGACCAAGTGGGATAAAAATCACCTCCACATCTTCACTTACACCAGTGGGCGCAGTGACAAGCACATTGGGGTTGATATGCTGACGTCCACCAGTGGCATCCAATGCCTCTTGCAAAGTGCGATCGCGTTTGACGCGGACGCGACGAATAATGGCGCCCTCGGGCAATTTTTCATTATCTGAGAACGGATTTTCCATCACCACCTGCTCGTCGTGCCAAGTAGGCTCTTGGCGGAGAAACTTTTTCAGTTTTTCGAGCCAATCGGCGCCGTACGGCAAGCATAGTTTCTGACAAAGCTCTGCCACGGCCCTCTGACCTTCCACTGGGATGCTTGGCACATACTGCACAAGCTCGGTCATAACGTCTTCTGACATCACAAGTCTCCTCAAAAAAAGAACTCTTAAATCAGCGAAATTACCGACCCTAAGTTGGCTTAATATTATAATATAATTATTTTATTGTCAAGACCTGCGTGAGGCAATACTTTGTAAAAAAAGAAGTCGTGTTGCGCTTGGCGCGACACGACTTTGTGCCGAAACCCCTATTCTTCATCGGCAGCATGAGAAATGCCGTCGACTTCACGAACATCGCCGAAGGCACGGAACCGGCGTTCAAGCTCTTGGCGAAGCGCTCGCTCGGTGAATTTTTCCACGCGACGAGGCTCATTGGCAAAAACAATGCAGAAAATTTCATCCCCTTCGCCGTCTCCGTAGGTGGCGCCGACGTCTCGAGCCTCTTGAACAATTTCATCAATTTCGTAGTAGTGAGGATCGTTGACCTCAACAACCAATACGCGATCAACTCGACAATTCGGTTCCGGTGAGAAATCGGAATACATAAAGTGTCTCCCTTTTGAAAGGTTCTGCCAGAAAAATTTATTCGAAACTAGCTTAATATTATGACAAATATCACAATTTGTCAAGACCTGCGCGAGGCGATGCTTTGCAGTATTCCCATAGAAACAAAATTAGCAATCATGCCAGAACCGCCGTAACTTACAAAGGGTAAATAAATACCAATCACCGGCAGTAAGGCCAAATTCATGCCAATATTAATGGTAAGTTGGGTAATAATAATAATGGCAAATCCCACGGCAAAAAGGCGCGGGAAATTAGTATCGCTTTCAATAGCAATTTTTAAAATACGCCAAATTAAAACCATATAGGCGCTAAAAAAAACAAAAATTCCAGCCAGCCCCCACTCTTCGGCAATCACTGAAAAAATAAAATCAGTGTGTGGCTCAGGTAAAAACCCATACTGCACCTGAGAGCCTTTGCCCAGCCCCTCCCCTAGCAACCTTCCTGAACCAATAGAAATTTTGGTTTGGGTTTGTGACCAGGATCCTTTTAAAACATCTTGTGGAAAAATAAAAGAAATGACACGCTGTTTTTGATAATCTTTCATCAAAAATTGCCACGAAAATCCTGCTACCAACATAAAACAGAGTGACAAAATTAAAAAATGCCTCAACTTAATTCCGGACACAAATAAAATGCCCATCCAAGCTAAAACTAAAACCAAAACTCCTCCAAGGTCCGGCTTCATAAAAATTAAAATCGCTGGCAGTAGAACATAAATACCTGAAAACACAATGTGGCGAAACTTATACATTTCTACATGACGCATAGAAAAGTATTTTGCCAGTAAAATGGTTAAGGCAATTTTAATGGTTTCGTTCGGGTCAAGGGTGAAAAATCCTAAATGATACCACCCGCGC
>CAYYYT010000028.1:0-6520 GCA_964476105.1 uncultured Candidatus Saccharibacteria bacterium
TTTTTGAAGAAACGTTTTTGATACCAGCTAATTCGCAAATGGCACGCACTGCTCTACCAGCTACCAATCCTCTTCCTTTGCGTTGTGGTTTAAGCAAAATTACCGCTGATCCTACTTTAGCTTCCACTTGATGAGAAATAGTTCCATCAACGATCACTACATTAATCATGCTTTTTTTAGCACGAGCAGTAGCTTTTTCAATTGACTGAGAAACATCCTTTCCTTTATCAATTCCAATTCCAATTTTGCTCTTTTTATCTCCAGCAATCACTACGGCGCGGAATCGCAATCGCTTTCCACCACCGGTTACTCGAGTAACTCGAGCCAAATCTAATAATTTGGTTTCAAATTCATCTTTAACCATAGCGTTTCTACCACCAAAACCCTTGCGGATTGGTCTGAATCCATCATTTTTTGGAGCTTCTTTTTGTTGAAATTTTGCTTTTGTTTCTTCTGCCATAATATTTGAAATTTAAGTCCTCCTTCGCGAGCGCCATCGGCTACTGCTTTGATTCTTCCGTGAAATAAGAATCCTCCACGATCAAAGACTACCTTTTCTATTTTTTTAGCGCTAGCTTCTTTAGCAATTAATTTTCCTACTTCCATTGATTGTTCAACCTTTTTTGCCTTGCTTGATTTTAATGCAATATCAGAAGCAGAAACCAATACCTTTCCTGTCTCATCATCAATCAGTTGAGCATAAATATGCTGAGCCGACTTAAACACGCAAAGTCTTGGAACATCTTTCGTTCCCATAACTCTGGCTCTAATTCTGGTATGGATTCTAGCTCTTTTTGTTTGTTTTACAGACATAGTATTTTTAGTTAGATATTATCCTTTTGATGCCACTACTTTTTTACCTTCTTTTCTTCGAATCTTTTCGCCCTGGTATTTAATTCCCTTTCCTTTATAAGGTTCTGCTTTCTTTGTCTCTCTAATTTCGGCAGCAATTTGACCAACTACTTCTTTGCTAATTCCTGAAACCGTAATCAAGTTCTTTTCTACCACAAATTCAATACCGGCTGGTTTTTTAATAACCACAGGATTTACGAACCCAAGATTGAGCACCAAACTGTCACCTTGCACATTGGCTTTATAACCAATTCCTTCAATTTCTAATTTCTTAACAAAACCATTGCTTACTCCTTCAATCATATTGAAAATAAGCGCGCGATACAATCCCCAAAGACCTTTTTCTTTCTTGTCTAACGCTTTTTTAGGCGCAACTAAAATCTTTCCATCTTCCATGGTAACTTTAATGTCGCGGTGAACATGTATCTGTAGTTCTCCCTTTGGACCAGAAGTTTTAATATCTTGTCCATTAATATCAACCTTTACAGATGATGGAACTTCAATTAATTTTTTGCCTATTCTGCTCATAATTTTAAAATATATTATATTATTACCACACTTCGCAAATTACTTCTCCTCCTAATTTTGCTTTTTTAGCTTCATTGTCAGTCATCAATCCCTTGGGTGTTGAAATAATGGAAATACCAAATCCTCCACGAACTTTCTTGATATTCATTGATTTAACATAGATTCTCTGTCCAGGCTTTGAAACTCGCTTAATTCCTTCAATAGCTGACATGCCATTATCGTATTGCAAAACTAATTTTAGCATTTTAGTCTTTCCCTTCATCACTTTCTTAGCATCTTTGATGAATCCTTCTTTTACCAACATCATGGCAATCTCATTTTTCAGTTTTGAATAAAGAACCGAAATCTCCTGTTTTTCAACAGCTTTCGCATTCCTTATTTGATTTAACATGTCTGTGATTGGATCTGTCATAACTTAAATTTAAAGTTTAAAATTTAAAATTTACCAACTTGATTTTTTAACTCCCAAAATTTCTCCCTTGTTGGCTAACTCTCTAAAGCAAATTCTACAAAGGCCAAATTTTCGCATATATCCTCGGCGGCGACCACACTTAAAACACCTTCTGATAACTCGAGAAGAAAACTTTGGTTTCTTTTTTGCGCTTGCAATTTGTGATGTTTTAGCCATAGAAATATACTAATTATTTTTATCTTCTTTAATTGGAAACCCTAATTCGCGAAACAATACTAATCCAGCTTCTTTATTTTTCGCATTAGTCGTAACAGTAATTTGAAATCCGAAAATCG
This sequence comes from uncultured Candidatus Saccharibacteria bacterium, assembly GCA_964476105.1. Taxonomy (GTDB): domain Bacteria; phylum Patescibacteriota; class Minisyncoccia; order Minisyncoccales; family Staskawiczbacteraceae; genus VGLO01. The sequence goes on from CAYYYT010000028.1 coordinate 2,128, forward strand.
TTTTTTCTTTTTCGGTAAAAATTTCTGGGAAGTTAATATGTTCTCTAAATCCAACATTCAAATTTCCTGCCTTATCAACTGCGCTTACCTCCACTCCCTTAAAGTCACGCGATCGTGGGAAGGAGAGATACACCAATCTTTCAAGGAAATCCCACATCTTATCTTTTCGCAAGGTTACCTTAGCAGCAATTTCTAATCCTTCTCGCAATTTAAATCCTGCAATTGATTTCTTTGATTTGATAAGCACGGGGTGTTGTCCGGTAATCAGCGCCAAATCATTAACAATCATTTTTTGAATCTTTTCTCGTTCTCCAGAAGTTTTTGTCGCGACATCTTTTCCAAAAGAACTGTTAATGGTAACTTTCAAAATCTTAGGAACGGCCATTGGATTTTTATATCCAAAACGCTCCATCATTACTGGCATTACCTTTTTTGTATATTTTTCTTTTAATTTTTCCATGTTTTATTTAAACTTCTGATTTATCTCGCTTGGCGAGATCTGGCGGAGCCAAATATTTTTAAAAACTTATACTTGTGATTGACACTTTTTACAAACTCGATACTTCTTATCACTCGTAACCGTATATCCCAATCGAGTCACTTTCTGGCATTTTGGACAAAGGAATTTCACGTTTGATGCATTAAGAGGTGATGGCACTTTTACCACCTGACCTTTTTCACCCTGTCTTCGTGGCTTCACATGCTTTGATCGCAAATTAACTCCCTCAACTAAAATCATGCTCTCTTGAGGGAAAGATTTTAAAATCTTAGCAGTCTTGCCTTTGTCTTTTCCGGTAGTTACTAAAATGGTATCACCTTTTTTTAATTTCATCTTATTTAAAAATTCTTTTATACTTATAGTAATTCGACGGCCATCATCGCAATCTTATCAAAGCCTTTTTCCTTAATTTCACGAGCCATTGGCCCAAAGACTCTTCCTCCTTTTGGTAAATTGTTTTCTCCCAATACTACCACGGCATTATCATCAAATCGAATATATGACCCATCTTTTCTTCTGAATTCTTTTCTTTGACGCACAATAACAGCCTTCACCACTTCGTGTTTCTTTACCAATTTTCTTGGTTCGGCTTTCTTAACAGTTCCCACAATAATTTCTCCTAACTGAGCATAGCGCTTTCGGGTTCCACCTGGAACTCCAATGCACTGAATGATTTGGGCACCGCTGTTATCAGCAACTTTTAACATTGACCTTGGTTGAATCATATAATTTCTTATTAGCTTGATTTATGAAATAAACTTTGAAACTTTAGAACTTGTTAATTACTTTCCATTTCTTTTCTTTGGAAATCGGACTTGTCTCTTCAATCGTTACTTTATCTCCAGTATGATACTCTTGATTTTCATCATGAGCCTTATATTTTTTGTGGATCTTGTATCTTCTTTTATATTTAGGATGCTCTTTAATGCTTTCTACTTCTACTACCACGGTCTTTTGCATCTTATCAGAAACTACAATTCCAATTAATTTTTTCTTAGGCATGGTTTTTCGTTTCTTTAATAATAGTTAGAATTCGAGCAATATCCTTTTTCATATTGCTAACTTCCTTCACATTTTTCACCTGATTAGCAGAAAATTTAAATCGAGCATCGCTAAGCTGTTTGCGAAGATCTTGGATCATTTTTTCCAATTCTTTAATATCTTTTTTTCTTAATTCTTCTGTTTTCATAATTTACAACTTCGTTTTATTGTTCTCGTTTTACAATTTTCGTTTTAATAGGTAACTTCATGCTTGCCCCTTTTAAAGCCTCTCGCGCCATATCTTCCTTTAATCCATCAATCTCGAAAATCATTCTTCCTGGCTTGATTGGGTAAACATAGTGATGCACTCCTCCTTTTCCTCCTCCCAATGGAACTTCTTCTCCTTTAGAGGTTACTGGCTTATCTGGGAAAATTCTCACCCAAATTTTTCCGCTCTTTTTCATATATCGAATAATATGACGTCGAGCTGATTCAATTTGACGAGCCGTAATCCATTTGGTACCCATGGACTTTAATCCAAAACTGCCAAAGTTTAATTGCGTAGCACGAGTTTCCACTCCTTTGCTTCTGCCTTTGTGCCATTTTCGGTGTTTAACTTTTTTGGGCATTAATAATGACATATGTGTAGTAGATTAGTGATTCAATAACTTTTATTCAAATTTTTCTCCCTTATAAATCCAAACCTTAATTCCAATAACTCCGTAGGTACAATAAGCTTCTGCGTGAGCGTAATCAATATCAGCTCTAATCGTTTGGCGAGGCATTCTTCCTAGGGTTAACCATTCTCGTCGTGCAATTTCAATTCCATTCAATCGTCCAGAAACTTCCATTCGCACTCCTTTCGCTTCCTTGTTTTGCATAATCCTTTCCATATTTCTTTTCAACACTTGTCTGAAAGGAATTCTCTTTTCCAATTGTTGCGCTGACATTTGCGCCACCAATGAAGCTGAGATCCAAGGATTCTTAATTTCTCGCACTTCAATTTTAATTTCTCGCTTGCTTGGTTTTTGATCGGCCACTTTTGCTAAGGCTGACTTTTTTCCCTTTCCAACCAAGTATTCAATTTCTTTCTTTAACACTTCTGCTCCTTCTCCTCCTCGGCCAATAATTAATCCTGGTCGAGCGGTGTCAATAATCACACCTAATTTTGTTGCTGTGTGTTCAATTTCAATGTTAGCAACTGAGGCTTGAGCAAATTTTTCTCGCAAAAAATCCTTAATCAAAAAATCTTCTTCTAAGAATTCTGCCATCCGTTTACCATAAAAACCACGGACATTAAAATCCTCGATGCCTCTAATTCTAAATGACTTTGGGTGTACTTTATGTGTCATGGCTTATTTAGTGTTGAGATTTTTTGATTTAATCTTTTTTGTTGTTACTTTTTTTGTCGCTTTTTTTACTTGGACCTCTTCTGTCTTTTCTGATGATTCAGTTTTTACTTCTGCTAATTTTGGTAATTCGCTAACCGTTAAATTAATGTGTGAAGTTCTCTTTAAAATAGGGTAAGCTCTTCCTCGTGACATCGGATGTGATCGCTTTAATTTTGGACCTTCATCAACCGTAATTTTTGAAACAAATAAATCAGCTTCTTTTAATTTCAAATCATTCACCGCTGAAGCAATAGCGCTGTTTAATAATTTCAAAACGGGTTCTGAAGATTTTTTAACGGCAAATTCAAGCAAACTGCGGGCTTCAGCCACTTTCTTTCCTCGCACCAAATCAACCACTAATCGTACTTTTCGAGGCGCTGTTCTTAAATTGCTTAATGTAACTTTTACTTCCATAAATATGAGTTTTTATTTAAAGCGATTTCTATTTTTTAGCATCAGCCTTCATCGCGGGCTTTGCTTGTGCTCCAGCTTCTAATTCCTTTTGCATCTTTCCTCCGTGTCGGAAAAACTTAGTCGTTGCTGAAAATTCTCCCAATTTATGACCTACCATATCTTCGGTAACTTGCACTGGAATAAATTCCTTTCCATTATGAACTCCGAAAGTATGACCTACCATTTCTGGGGAAATAGTTGAATGTCGTGCCCAAGTTTTAATAATCACCTTCTCGTCTTTTCGTAACTTGAGAACTTTTTCTAATAAGGTTTGGTCAATATAGGGACCTTTTTTTAAACTTCTTGACATATAATTTAATATCTAATTTTTGTTAACTATTTCTTTTTCTTTCTTCGACTCACAATATACTTATTTGTCCACTTTTTCTTGTATCGTGTCTTTACTCCCAATGCTGGCAATCCCCATGGAGTCTTTGGATGCTTCAATCCAATGGGCTGACGTCCTTCTCCTCCTCCGTGTGGATGATCTACTGGGTTCATCGCGCTTCCACGAACATGTGGTCGCTTTCCCTTTAATCGTGATTTTCCAGCTTTTCCTACTCGATAAAATCTATTTTCTGGGTTTGAAACAATACCAACGGTCGCGAAACATTCTGCTTTTACTTTTCTAATTTCGCTAGAAGGCATTTTCAAGGTAACAAATGATCCTTCGTGAGCCAATACTTGAGCAGCGCTTCCGGCAGATCTGATTAAAATTCCTCCGCGTCCTGGTTCAAGTTCAACATTATAAACTGAAGTTCCCACCAAGATATTTTTTAACTTCATTCGGTTTCCAGCAGTCAAAGGAGCTTTTTCTGAAAATACGATTGAATCACCAACTTTTAATTGTTGTGGAGCAACAATGTATTGTTTTACTCCATCAGTATATTCAATAAGAGCAATAAAGGCGGTTCGGTTTGGATCGTATTCCAAAGCGATAACTTTCGCTGGACTATCCATGCGGGTTTGAGCAAATTCAATCATTCGATACAATTTCTTTACTCCTCCCCCCTTATGTCTTACCGTAATTCTTCCTGAAGCCTTTGATCGGCCATTGCTTCTTCGTACA
>CAYYYT010000029.1:0-4514 GCA_964476105.1 uncultured Candidatus Saccharibacteria bacterium
AATGATTGACAATTATCATTTTAAATTATACTATATAGCCGGTCCTTTCACATCACACTTTTTATGAGGATTTTACTATGTCCGGCTTTCACTTTCCGTGTCGACAAGTGGTGAATGGGTTTTGTATTGAATATTTCCTCGATTTACTTAGAGGTCTTAAAAAATTACACCAAGAAGGAAAATACTTTGAAGGTGAATCAATTGGCAGAGATTCTTCAACTCAAGAAGATTGTTTCGATGTTAGTTTGCTAGGCCAAGCTTACGCGGCTAGCCTCCTTTCACAAATGTCCATACCTTTCACCAGTCCACCGGATAAAAAATCCGACCTTGAAAGATTGATTAACACGGCAGAAGCCTTTGTTAATACCTTTAAATCATGACAAAAACCAAAACCCCGAGCGTGCATTTGCGCCCGGGGGTTTTATTTTCTATTTAACACACACTTAATCACTCAATAACTCAATCACTTATTCTTCTTGATATACTCATACGCGCTCAGCGCTGCCACGGCGCCCTGACCAGAAGCCATCACAATTTGTTTATACTTAGAAACATTGCAATCCCCGGCTGAAAAAAGTCCTGGGGTTTTTGTTTGCAATGTTTTAGCATCAAACATAATTTCTCGTTTTTCATTTAAATCTACCAAATCACCCAAAAATGCGGTTGCTGGATCATAACCAATTTCTACAAACACACCGTTAACTTCTAATGTTTGATTGCCACCCGATTTTCTATCTTCATACACCAAAGCGTTTACAAACACCTTACCCTCAACACGAAGCGCCTTAGCATTAGTAATAACCTTAATATGTTCGTGCTTAGCCACTAATTCTTGATTTTCCGCATCGGCGTTAGGTTTGTCGCCATATTCTAATAAATACACCTGTTTTACATAGTTAGATAAAAACAATGCCGACTCAAATCCAGCGTTTCCTCCACCCACCACCGCCACCGTTTTATTGCGAAATACTGGCCCATCACACAGTGAACAGTAACTCACTCCCTTGCCCGCAAACTCTTCTTCTCCGGGAATGTTAAGCAATTTTGATTGTGCACCAGAAGCCACAATTACTGCCAAGGCTTCAAATGATTTTTTAGATTTTGTTTCTACTACAAAATGTGTGTCAGATTTTTTCACACTTATTACTTCATCCTTAACAACTGACAATTCATTAGCTTTTAATTGCTTTTCATAAAGCTCGACCAATTCTGGCCCAGAAATTTTTTCAAACCCCGGATAATTTTCAATATCTACAGCTTTTTTTGCCACCTGACCACCAATCTCTTTGGCAATCATTAAGATATTTAATTTTTGACGCGCTGCATACACACCAGCAGAAACTCCTGCTGGCCCCGCACCAATGATAATAATATCGTAAACCATAAATTTAATTTGAAACTTTATTTATAACATTCCCTGCCAAAAAACCTTTGATATTTTCTACGGTAGTTTCCAAAATTCTTTCCAAAGCTTCGCGCGAATTGAAGGCATTGTGAGGCGTTACAATCACATTTTCTTTTTCCATTAACATATGATCTTCCAGAAGCATTTTATAATCAGCCGTTGTCATATTTTTCAAAAATCCGCGTTCGCGTTCTTCAGAAATTTGATGTTCTCCCTCAAGCACATCCAAACCGGCGCCAGCTAAAATGCCTTCATTTAGGGCTTGCACTAACGCGTCGGTTTCCACCACCCCACCTCGCGCGGTGTTAATCAAATAAGCTCCTTTTTTAATGCGGTGAATGTTATTGGCATTAATTAAATGATGCGTATGTTCGTTATAAGGCACATGCAAAGTAATAATATCTGATTGCTCAAGCAAATCTTCTAAACTTACATAATTGACCCTAAATTGCTTTGTCATTTCTTCGTCTTGGTGCATATCAAAAGCAAGAATATTCATTTGGAACCCATGCGCAATACGCGCCACATGTTGACCAATATGACCCATTCCCACAATTCCCAAAGTTTTTCCCTTTAAGTCAAAGCCAGAAACATCGCCAATACTAAACCCTTCTTCGCGTACTTTTTTAATAGATTGATAAATTTTTCGTGATAAATTTAACATTAAACCAAAGGTATGTTCCGCTACCGTATTTTCGCCATAAGTTGGTACATTGCAAACCGCCACACCTCTTTTTTGCGCCTCCACCACATCTACCTGATCAAAACCCGTCGCGCGCACGGCAATCATTTTTACTTCTGGTAATTTTTCCAAAATACTTGCATTTATTACAGAATCAACAAAAATAGAAACCGCCTGACAATCTTTTGCCAACGCTACCGTTTCTTCGGATAATTTTTCGGTAAAGAAAACTACCTCTCCATCCAGCGCCACTCTTTGCAAATACTCTTTTTCCCAATCGCGAACTTCAAAAAATGCAATTTTAGTCATGAAACTTGAAACATGAAACTTGAAACATAAAAACTTTAATTTTATGCTTCATGCTTTATGATTTATGATTTATGAAGTCATTTTACAATATCGGAGGAAAAAAATACAGAGATAAACTCTGTAAAAGAACTGACTCTGTAAAAATAAAAAAGGGGTGGCAAGCTTGCGCTCACCACCCCCGACTCTTAAGCATATAGAAATTCTTCCAAACGGGCACCGAGAACTTCTTTTGCCCATTCATAATTCTGCCTTCTTGCCATCCGTATTTTTTCGGATTCTTTTGGATTATAGCGATCTCCGCGCATATTGTCCGCCAAATCTGCCAGCTTGACCATGATGGCAATTAATCGCTCTGGGGTCATTTCACCTTCAGTAATACGATTAATGAATTTTTTATAGCGTTTTATCTTGTCGCTCTCAGGGTCTTCTGGGTCACTTTCCTCGTCTTTTAATTTAGTCACAAGTCTTAATGAATCAATCCAAAGACTGGGAAAGCCCATTTCCAAAAGACTGCGAAAGCTAATTTGCTGACCATTGAAATTGCGCTTGTTTCCAACGATATCGTGCAAGCAACCAACTCCAAAAAAGTCCTTGTCACTTAAGCGAGCTGATTCTGGCCTTTGCTCAAGAAGAGATTTAATTTTCAAGAAATCTCGCAGAGCTCCAGAGCCGACATCTAAAGCGTGCTCCAAAGAAGGAACTCCCTGTGCGTCGAAACTGCCGTGACACACTTGGTTAACAAAATCAATCACAACATGCATATCTGTTATCAATACGGCCATGACTTACCTCCCCCACAAAGCCACAAAATTGTAAAAAGCACGAATAATCTACCCGTGCGTACTGAGTAAAATTCTACTATAAAAAATTTCGTTGTCAATACAATCTATTATTTTATAAAAACTAATCTTAGCGTAAAAAAAATACAGAGACAAGCTCTGTAAAAGAACTGACTCTGTAAAAATAAAAAAGGGGTGGCAAGCTTGCGCTCACCACCCCACACAAGGAGGAACCTACCTCCAAACCACCCGTTGTGCCCCGAAAGGCTCCTCCTCATTCGCGACGGCGTTTTTGCCGCGCTACCGACCGCTGGCCTTCGCTTCGAACTTCTTGGCGAACAAATCCGCGACCTGCTGAGGAGAGAAATTCTGGACCCGTTTCATCGCATCAATCCTCCAATCGGAGAACAGAAACATGCGGGACATGACGATCATGACCCGACAAATCAATGCTCAAACTTTTAAGCACTCATTGGTCGTGTCATAAAAACCAGAATCTCTTGTCTTTAATGAACTAATAACTATTATAGCCAAAATAAAAATCCTGTCAAGTCTTTTTACCAAAAAACTATTTTAACTCTTTTAAATAATCTTTGAGCTCTTTTCCAAAGACTGGGTTTTTGAGCGCCAAATAGAAAAACGACTTAAGCCACTTTGATTTATCACCGCACTCTAGCCACTCCCCTTTTATCTCATAACCATAAATGGTTTTTCCATCAGAAAGCATTTTATCAAACACTTCTCCCAAAATAATTTCTCCCTTTTGTGAAGGCTTAGCCTTTTTTAAATATTCAAAAACTTCGGGCGTTAAAATATATTTTCCCACAATAACCAAGTTAGATTTCATTTCGGCCAAAGTTGGCTTTTCAATAATTTTTTTAATCTTATACAAATTATTGGCAATTTTCTCTACTTCCACATTGCCATAGGCTGATACTTTTTCGCGAGGCAAAGATTTTAGCGCCACTACGGGAGTTTGGCAGGTATTATAGATATTAATCAATTGAGCAATCGCCGCCTCTTCAGAATCAACAATATCATCACCAAATGAAATAGCTACCGGATGCTTACCGGCAAATTTTCCTGCCTGCAAAAGTGCGTGCCCATCACCCAACGGACTTTTTTGCACCACTGATGAAAACGAAATGCCATCAAAAATAGCTTCAAAATCATCTAATTCTTTTAATGCTTTTTCATTCTTTCTCTTCTCTAGCATTTTTCGCAACTCAGGAGATTTTTTAAAATAATCAAGCACCTTTTTTTGCTTAGGACTAACCACGAACATAATCTCTTTAATGCCAGATTTTTTCGCTTCCTCAACAATATATTGAATAACTGG